>NZ_JBEOWS010000050.1:0-38615 GCF_040296125.1 Streptomyces sp. NPDC002265
GCGCTCCCCCCGCCGCCACGGCCGGACGTGGGACGCCTCACACCGAGGCCCCGCGTCTCGTCCACCCCCGACAAGTGCGAAGATGGGGCTCGGCAGGACAGGGCCCCACCGAAGGGCCGAAAACAAAGAGCGGCCGGACACCAGCCGCCGACCGGTCACTGGAGACCGGCGTGGCGCACATGCATGGAGGACGTGACGTGGCGAACGACGCCAGCACCGTTTTCGACCTAGTGATCCTCGGCGGTGGCAGCGGTGGTTACGCCGCGGCCCTGCGCGGGGCGCAGCTGGGTCTGGACGTCGCCCTGATCGAGAAGGACAAGGTCGGCGGTACCTGCCTGCACCGGGGTTGCATCCCCACCAAGGCCCTGCTGCACGCGGGCGAGATCGCCGACCAGGCCCGCGAGAGCGCGCAGTTCGGCGTCAAGGCCACCTTCGAGGGCATCGACGTACCGGCCGTCCACAAGTACAAGGACGGCGTCATCTCGGGCCTGTACAAGGGCCTCCAGGGTCTCATCGCGTCCCGCAAGGTGACGTACATCGAGGGTGAGGGCCGGCTGTCCTCCCCCACCTCCGTCGACGTGAACGACCAGCGCATCCAGGGCCGCCACGTCCTGCTGGCGACCGGCTCCGTGCCGAAGTCGCTGCCGGGCCTGGAGATCGACGGCAACCGCATCATCTCCTCGGACCACGCCCTCGTCCTGGACCGCGTGCCGCAGTCCGCGATCATCCTGGGCGGCGGCGTCATCGGCGTCGAGTTCGCCTCGGCGTGGAAGTCCTTCGGTGCCGACGTGACCGTCATCGAGGGTCTCAAGCACCTCGTCCCGGTCGAGGACGAGAACTCCTCCAAGCTTCTCGAGCGCGCGTTCCGCAAGCGCGGCATCAAGTTCAACCTGGGCACCTTCTTCTCGAAGGCCGAGTACACCCAGAACGGTGTCAAGGTCACCCTCGCCGACGGCAAGGAGTTCGAGGCCGAGGTCCTCCTCGTCGCCGTCGGCCGCGGCCCGGTCTCGGCCGGCCTCGGCTACGAGGAGCAGGGCATCGCGATGGACCGCGGCTACGTCCTGGTCGACGAGTACATGCGTACGAACGTCCCCACCGTCTCCGCCGTCGGCGACCTGGTCCCGACGCTCCAGCTCGCGCACGTCGGCTTCGCCGAGGGCATGCTGGTCGCCGAGCGCCTGGCCGGCCAGAAGGTCGTCCCGATCGACTACGACGGTGTCCCCCGGGTGACCTACTGCCACCCCGAGGTCGCCTCCGTCGGCATCACCGAGGCCAAGGCCAAGGAGATCTACGGCGCGGACAAGGTCGTCGCGCTCAAGTACAGCCTGGCCGGCAACGGCAAGAGCAAGATCCTGAACACCTCCGGCGAGATCAAGCTCGTCCAGGTCAAGGACGGTGCCGTGGTCGGCGTCCACATGGTCGGCGACCGCATGGGCGAGCAGGTCGGCGAGGCCCAGCTGATCTACAACTGGGAGGCGCTGCCCGCCGAGGTGGCCCAGCTGATCCACGCCCACCCCACGCAGAACGAGGCGCTCGGCGAGGCCCACCTGGCACTGGCCGGCAAGCCCCTGCACGCGCACGACTGACCTCGGCAGACGACGCCGCACACAGACTTCCGCAATTCGTTAGGAGCAACCGAAACCATGGCGGTTTCCGTAACCCTTCCGGCGCTCGGCGAGAGCGTCACCGAGGGCACCGTCACCCGCTGGCTGAAGGCCGAGGGTGAGCGCGTCGAGGCCGACGAGCCGTTGCTCGAGGTCTCGACCGACAAGGTCGACACCGAGATCCCCTCCCCCGTCTCCGGTGTGCTGTCCTCCATCAAGGTCGCCGAGGACGAGACCGTCGAGGTCGGCGCCGAGCTCGCCGTCATCGACGACGGCAGTGGCGCACCGGCCGCCGCCCCGGCCCCGGCCGCCGAGCCGGCTCCGGCTCCGGTCGCCGCCCCGGCCCCCGTGGCCGAGGCCCCCGCCCCGGCCGCCGCTCCGGCTCCGGCCGCCGCCCCGGCCGGTGGCGCCCCGGGCACGGACGTGGTCCTGCCCGCGCTCGGCGAGTCCGTCACCGAGGGCACCGTCACCCGCTGGCTGAAGCAGGTCGGCGAGGAGGTCTCGGAGGACGAGCCCCTGCTCGAGGTCTCCACGGACAAGGTCGACACCGAGATCCCGGCGCCCGTCTCCGGCGTGCTGCTCGAGATCGTGGTCGGCGAGGACGAGACCGCCGAGGTCGGCGCCAAGCTCGCCGTCATCGGTGCGGCTGGCGCCAGGCCTTCCGTGGCTGCGGTTCCGGCCGCTCCGGCTCCGGCCGCGGCTGCTCCGGCCCCGGTCGCCGCTCCGGCCCCCGCCGCCCCGGTGGCTCCGGCCGCGCCGGCTCCGGTCGCCGCGCCGGCTCCGGTCGCCGCGCCTGCTCCGGTCGCCGCCCCCGCTCCGGTCGCCGCCCCGGCCCCGGTCGCCGCTCCGGTCGCGCCCGCGCCGGCCCCCCTGGCCCCGGCCGCCACCGCCGGTGACGACGGCGCCTACGTGACCCCGCTGGTGCGCAAGCTCGCCGCCGAGAACGGTGTCGAGCTGTCCGCCGTCAAGGGCACCGGCGTCGGCGGCCGTATCCGCAAGCAGGACGTCCTCGCCGCCGCCGAGGCCGCGAAGGCCGCCGCCGCGGCTCCGGCTCCGGCCGCCGCCGCCCCGGCCGCCAAGAAGGCCCCGGCGCTCGAGGTCTCCCCGCTGCGCGGCCAGACCGTCAAGATGACCCGCATCCGCAAGGTCATCGGCGACAACATGGTCAAGGCGCTGCACGAGCAGGCGCAGCTGTCCTCGGTCGTCGAGGTCGACATCACCCGTCTGATGAAGCTGCGCGCGCAGGCGAAGGACTCCTTCGCCGCGCGTGAGGGCGTCAAGCTCTCCCCGATGCCGTTCTTCGTCAAGGCCGCCGCCCAGGCGCTGAAGGCCCACCCGGTCATCAACGCCCGGATCAACGAGGCCGAGGGCACGATCACCTACTTCGACTCCGAGAACATCGGTATCGCGGTGGACTCGGAGAAGGGCCTGATGACCCCGGTCATCAAGGGTGCGGGCGACCTGAACATCGCCGGCATCTCGAAGGCCACCGCCGACCTGGCGGGCAAGGTCCGTGCCAACAAGATCACCCCGGACGAGCTGTCCGGCGCGACCTTCACCATCTCCAACACCGGCTCGCGCGGCGCGCTGTTCGACACGATCATCGTGCCGCCGAACCAGGTCGCGATCCTGGGCATCGGTGCCACGGTCAAGCGCCCGGCCGTCATCGAGACGGAGGAAGGCACGGTCATCGGCGTCCGCGACATGACGTACCTGACCCTGTCCTACGACCACCGCCTGGTGGACGGTGCCGACGCCGCGCGTTACCTGACCGCGGTCAAGGCGATCCTGGAGGCCGGCGAGTTCGAGATCGAGCTCGGCCTGTAGTCCTTTCGGAGCAGTCCTCGCACAGCGCTCCCACGGTGCCCCCGGCCGGAACCTCCGGCCGGGGGCACCGGCGTGTTTCCGGCGGGTCAACGCCCGTGGACAGCGTGTAAGCCTCGTCTCACCTGCGCGAAAGCGCCCCCATGCGCCCCTGCGGGACGCGCCCGCGGCCTTATTGTCTAATGGTCAAACGCCCCCGGGGGCCTGTGGGCCTCTCCCTAAGGAGCTCTCATGACCGCGCCCGTCGTCCACTCGCTGCGCGAACAGATCCGCGAGCACATCGTGGAGGGAATCGTCAGCGGGCGCTGGCAGCCGGGCGAGCGGATCGTGGAGCGACGGATCGCCACCGAGCTGGAGGTCAGCCAGACACCGGTGCGCGAGGCGCTGCGCGAACTGGAGTCGCTGCGGCTGATCGAGTCGGCACCCAACAAGGGCGTACGGGTGCGCAATCTGACCGCGGCCGACCTGGAGGAGAGCTACCCCGTCCGGGCCGGTCTGGAGGCCATCGCGGCGGAGCTGGCGGCGGACCGGCTGGCGGCGGACTGCTCGGCCCTGGAACCGCACGTCGCGGCGCTGTACGAGGCCGACCGCAAGGCGGACGGCACGGCCCAGGTGCGGCACACGGTGGGCTTCCACCGGGAACTGGTGCGGGCGGCCGGCAACTCGGTGCTGCTGCACACCTGGGAGGGACTCGGCATCGAGGTGTTCACGGCGCTGTCGATCCGCTGGCTGGGTACGGTGCAGCAGTCGTACGCCGAGGAGCACGAGGAGCTGGTGCAGGCATTCCTGCGCCGCGACCCGCGCATCGCGGAGCTGGTGAAGGCCCATGTCCTGGGCTGCGCTCCGCGCGCCTGACACAGCCGAGCACCAACGCGCTCACCTGCGGGAATCTCCGCGGAATCAGCACAAAAAGTCGGCACCGCGTGCCTGCCCCGAGGGCACGCCGTGCCGACTTTCTCGTCATCAAGAGATTTTGCCTTCGACTCTTTGATCGATCATCGATCAGGGGGTTAGAGTCACCGACGGGCTTCCACCAGAGAGCCCCATGCCCTGTCCTGCCAAAGACCAAGGGCAACCCCCCGAAAGACCTCACAGGGAACCCCCTTCGACTGAGGAAGGCGGCGTAATGACCGACCCCAACGCCATCCAGCCGAGCGCGCTCGACCAGCTCCCGGACCGGGACCCGGAGGAGACCGCCGAATGGCAGGCCTCCCTGGACGCGGTCGCCGAGGCGGCCGGGCCGCACCGTGCGGCGTACCTGATGCGCCGCACGCTGGAGCGTGCCGAGGGCAACGGCATCGCGCTGCCCAAGCTCCTGGAGACGGACTACGTCAACACCATCCCGACCGCCGCCGAGCCGTCCGTGCCCGGTGACCCGGCGATGGAGGCCCGCGTCACCGCGTGGAACCGCTGGAACGCGGCCGCCATGGTGACCCGCGGCAGCAAGTACGGCGTCGGCGGCCACATCGCCACCTTCGCCTCCGCGGCCTGGCTGTACGAGACCGGCTTCAACCACTTCTTCCAGGGCAAGGAGGCCGACGGTTCGGGCGACCAGCTCTACATCCAGGGCCACGCCGCCCCCGGCATCTACGCCCGCGCCTACCTCGACGGCCGGCTGGACGAGCACCACCTGGACAACTTCCGCCAGGAGGCGGGCGGCAACGGCCTGCCCTCCTACCCGCACCCGCGGCGGCTGCCCTGGCTGTGGGAGTTCCCGACGGTGTCGATGGGCCTCGGCCCGCTCTCCGCGATCTACCAGGCGCGCTTCAACCGCTACCTGACCAACCGCGGTATCAAGGACGTCTCCGCGTCCCACGTCTGGGCCTTCCTCGGCGACGGCGAGATGGACGAGCCCGAGTCGACGGCGGCGCTCGCACTCGCCTCCCGCGAGGGTCTGGACAACCTGACCTTCGTCATCAACTGCAACCTCCAGCGCCTCGACGGGCCGGTACGCGCCAACTTCAAGATCGTGCAGGAGCTGGAGGCCCAGTTCCGCGGCGCGGGCTGGAACGTCATCAAGTCGCTGTGGGGCACCGCCTGGGACGAGCTGTTCCAGCTCGACACCACCGGCGCGCTCGTACGGCGGCTGCGCGAGGTACCCGACGCCCAGGTGCAGACGTACCAGACGCGGGGTGCCGCCTACATCCGCGAGGACTTCTTCGGCAAGGACCCGGCGCTCGTCGAGATGGCGAAGCTGCTGAGCGACGACAAGATCCTCGACTGCTTCCACCTCTCCCGCGGCGGCCACGAGTCCCGCAAGGTCTACGCGGCCTACAAGGCGGCGGTGGAGTTCAAGGGCGCGCCGACCGTCATCCTGGCCCAGACCGTCAAGGGCCACACCCTCGGCGAGGGCTTCGCGTCGAAGAACGCCAACCACCAGATGAAGAAGCTGACGGTGGACGAGTTCAAGACGATGCGCGATCTGCTCGAACTCCCCATCCCCGACAGCAAGTTCGCCGACGGCGTGGTCCCCTACGGCCACCCGGGCGCGGACGCCCCCGAGGTGCGCTACCTCCAGGAGCGCCGCGCGGCGCTCGGCGGCCCGGCCCCCGCCCGCCGCACGCACGCGCTCGCCCCGCTGCCGGCCCCCGCCGAGAAGGCGTTCGCCTCCTTCGACAAGGGCTCCGGCTCCCAGAACATCGCCACCACCATGGCCTTCGTCCGCCTGATCAAGGACCTGGTCCGCGACAAGGAGACCGGGAAGCGCTGGGTGCCGATCGTCCCCGACGAGGCGCGCACCTTCGGTATGGAGTCGCTCTTCCCGTCGCTGGGCATCTACTCGCCCAAGGGCCAGACGTACGAGCCGGTCGACCGCGACCAGCTGATGTACTACAAGGAGGCCAAGAACGGCCAGATCCTCAACGAGGGGATCACCGAGGCCGGTTCGATGGCCGACTTCATCGCCGCGTCCACCGCGTACTCCACGCACGGCGAAGCGATGATCCCGTTCTACATCTTCTACTCGATGTTCGGCTGGCAGCGCACCGCCGACCAGATGTGGCAGCTCGCCGACCAGCTCGGCCGCGGCTTCCTGGTCGGCGCCACGGCCGGCCGCACCACGCTGACCGGTGAGGGCCTGCAGCACGCGGACGGCCACTCCCCCGTCATCGCCGCGACCAACCCGGCGGCCCTGACGTACGACCCGGCCTTCGCCTACGAGGTCGCGGCGATCGTCAAGGACGGTCTGCGCCGTATGTACGGCGAGGCCGCCCCGGGCGAGGACCCGAACGTCTTCTACTACCTCACCGTCTACAACGAGCCGATGCCGCAGCCGGCCAAGCCGGCCGGCCTCGGCATCGACGAGGGCATCGTCAAGGGCCTGTACCGCTTCAACACGGCGGAGTCGGCGGGCCTGAACGTGGCCGGGGCCAACCCCCCGCGCATCCAGCTGCTGGGCTCCGGCACGGCGATCCACTGGGCCCTCCAGGCGCAGCGGCTGCTCGCCGAGGAGTGGGGCGTGGCCGCGGACGTCTGGTCCGCCACGTCCTGGACCGAGCTGCGCCGCGACGCGCTGGAGGCCGACGCGGCCCTGCTGCGCGGCGAGGAGCGCGTCCCGTACGTCCGTCAGGCGCTGCACGGCGCCGAGGGCCCGGTGCTCGCGGTCTCCGACTACATGCGCCAGGTCCCCGACCAGATCGCGCAGTGGGTCGAGCAGGACTGGTCGTCGCTGGGCGCCGACGGCTTCGGCCTGTCGGACACCCGCGAGGCGGCCCGCCGCCACTTCGGCGTCGACGCCCAGTCGGTCGTCGTCGCGGCGCTGGCGCAGCTCGCCCGGCGCGGTGAGGTCAAGGCGACCGCGGTGAAGGAAGCACGGGACAGGTACGGCCTGTAACACTGGATCCGGTGGAGGGGCACGGCGACCGACCGCCGCGCCCCTCCACTGTCATGTGCCCCCGGGCGCACCCCCTCGCTGTCAGTGGGGCCCGGCATGATGACGGCATGCGCGCTGCCCGGCTGATCAAGATGGTCCTGCTGCTCCAGTCCCGGAGCTCCATGACGGCCGCCGAGCTGGCCGGGGAGCTGGAGGTCTCGGAGCGGACCGTCACCCGGGACGCGCAGGCCCTCTCCGAGGCGGGCGTCCCGGTGTACGCGGAGCGGGGACGGGCCGGCGGGTACCGGCTGGTCGGCGGATACCGTACGCGGCTGACCGGGCTGGCCCGCGGCGAGGCCGAGGCGCTGTTCCTGAGCGGGGTGCCGGGGGCGCTGCGGGAGATGGGGCTGGAGGACGCGGCCTCGGCCGCCCGGCTGAAGGTGTCGGCGGCGCTGCTGCCCTCGCTGCGGGACGCCTCGCGTTCGGCGGCGCAGCGCTTCCACCTCGACGCCCCCAACTGGTTCGCCGAGCCCGCCACGCCCGAACTGCTGCCGGCCGTGGCGGAAGCCGTGTGGGACGACCGCCGGATCACGGCCCGCTACCGGCGCACGGAGCGCGACGGGCGGGCCGAGCCAGACGCCGGTCCGGGGACCGAGCCGGAGGCCGGACGAGAGGCTGAGCGGGAGGCTGAGCCGGAGGCCGGGCGGGAGGTCGAGCGGGAGCTGGAGCCGTACGGGCTCGTGCTCAAGGCGGGCGTCTGGTACCTGTGCGCGCGGGTGGCGGACGGCGGCGCCCTGCGGGTCTACCGGATCGACCGGTTCACGGCCGTCACCGGTGAAGGTGAACGTTTCACCCGTGATCAGGAGTTCGATCTGCCAGCCTTCTGGCAGGAGCGCGCCGAGCAGTTCGCACGCTCCCTGCTGCGGACCGAGGTCGTGGTGCGGCTGTCCGGCGAGGGCGTACGCAGGCTTCCGTACGCCGTCGGTCCGCGCTCCGCCCGGCAGGCGCTGGCGGCCGCGGGCACCCCGGACCGGGACGGTTGGGTGACGGCGGCCCTGCCGGTGGAGTCCGAGGAGGTCGCCCACGGGCAGCTGACCGGGCTGGGGCCCGAGGTCGAGGTGCTGGCGCCCGCGGGACTGCGGGAGCGGTTCGCGCGGGACGCGGCACGGTTCGCCGGGCTGTACCGCTCATAACGATCCGCCGCACTCCACGTGCGTCGCCCTCCGCCAGGCAGGATGCTGGAGCGGTGATGGACGAGACGGAGTTCTGGGAACTCGTGGACGCCGCCCGCGAGGCCGCCGACGGCGACCCCGAGGAGCAGGCCGACGTGCTGACGGACCGACTGCTGCGGCTGGACCCGGACTCGGTGCTCGACTTCGCACGCCACTTCGAGTCCCGCTACAACCGCGCCTACACCTGGGACCTGTGGGGGGCCGCCTGGGTGCTGCTCGACGGGGCCAGTGACGACGCGTTCGACTTCTTCCGGTGCTGGCTGATCGGCCAGGGCCGGGACGTCTTCGAGGGCGCGCTGCACGGCCCGGACTCGCTGGCCGACCTGCTGGGCGAGTTCGACGAGGAGATCGACGGCGACGGCGAGGAGCTCGGCTTCGCGGCCGACGAGGCCTACGAGCAGCTCACCGGCACCGTCGCCCCGGACCTGGGCATCCCGGCCCCGCCCGCGGAGCCCGAGGGCGCGCCGATCGACTTCGAGAGCGAGCGGGCACTGGCGGAGCGCTACCCCAGACTGTGGGACCGCTTCCGGGGCTAGTTCCGCGCCACCGATGCCGCAAACTCGTCCGGCGCGCCCGCGCCGGGTTCACGCGGACGCGCGCCGGCGGCCCGGGTCCGACGGGAGATACGCCTGCGGCTGCTCGGCCTTCACCGCGTGGTGCAGCGGTGCCCTGTTGGCCTGGTCGAGGGCGGACGCGGTCACCGCGGCCGGACCCAGGACGACGGTCGCGACCGCGCAGAGCACCGCCCACGGGCTGCGGACGGTGCCCGGGCGGCCGGCGTCCCGCTCCGTGGTGTGCGTGCGGCGGTCGGTCGTACGCCTGCTGCTCATGGGTTCCCCGCCTCCGGTCGGCTGCTGTCGCCACCGACCGTAGGCCGCCGTCATCTGAGGACCCTGCGCCCCGTCTGTGGCGTCGCTGTGGGTGTCCGGCCCTGGAGCCGCGCCGCCGCCTCCCGGATGGCCGGGAGCTTGACGATGAGGGCCGCGCCGGGGCAGCTGGTCATGAAGCCGTCCTGGTGGGCCGCCAGGGAGGGCAGCATGGCGGCCTGTCCGGCCGGGTAGCGGCTGAGGCTGTTGCTGGACACGAGGCGCACCCGGATGCGCGGGTCGATGTCGGCCAGGCCCAGCTTCCAGGCGGCCAGCGCGGCGATCGAGTCGGTCATCGCCTTGGGCACCGCCACTCCCTCCGTGAAGGTGCCCAGGGCGGCGATGCCTGCGGTGCGGTGGTTGAAGCCCTGGGTGTGGGCGCCGGTGACGGCGCGGTCGACACCGCCCGCGCGGCCCTCGTAGATGGTGCCGCAGCGGTCGACGACGAAGTTGTAGCCGATGTCGTCCCAGCTGCGGGCGCCGGTCTGGCCCGAGTACAGATAGCGGATGATGCGGGGCGCGTCGGCGCACTTGTAGCCGTTGGGCGAGTCGGTGTGGTGGATGAAGACGGCGACGACCTTGTCGTCGTAGCGCGGCGGCGGCTGCGGGTGCGAGGCGGTGGAGTCCAGCCAGGCCGAGCGCGGCACGATGCGCGGTTTCGGCGCGGTGTGCAGGGCGCGCGGGCTCTGGCTGAGGGTCGGGTGCTCGGGCCGGGCGGCCAGGGAGGCCGTCGCGGCGCCGTCGCCGCCGCCCGCGTACAGCGCCAGCGCGACGAGGGCGGTGAACCCGGGCAGACAGGCCAGCAGCACGAGGACGGGGTTCGGCACCCGCGAAAGACGCCGTTCTCGGTTCCTGCGCACTCTTCGAAAGCCGGGTCGGAAGACACACATGGTCCCACTGTCGGGGTGGACGACATCGTCCGCGAAGTGGGTTGTGCCACCCGGTGGAACCATCGTCCCGGTCCGTGACGTTTCTGTGGGTACACGCGTACGCGACGGCTCCGGCCGGCCGGCCGTGCGCGGCTGATCACCGGGACCGTCCCGCGCGTACTAGGAGACGCCCCTTGAGGGGTCCGAGAGAAAGGCGGCTCCGTGGACCTGCTCGACTTCGTGCTGTTGCTGGTGATCCTGGCCTACGCCGGATCCGGCTACCGGCGCGGGCTGGTGGCCGGCTGCGTCTCCCTCGCCGGGTTCGTGGGCGGTGCGGTGACCGGCGTGTGGATCCTGCCGTGGGTGATGCGCCTGGTGACACCGGGGACGACGGCGGCGACGGTCACCGCGGTGCTGACGGTGCTGGTGCCCGCGGCGGTGGGGCACGAGCTGGCCGGGCGGCTGGCGCTGAAGCTGAGACGGGAGCTGGACCGGGGGCCGCTGCGGGTGCTGGACGGGATCGGCGGGTCCGCGGCGAACACGGTCGCCGTGCTGATCGTGGCGTGGGTGGCCGCGAGCGTCCTGGGCGCGTCCTCGTCCTCGCTGGTGACGACGGCGATCCGTGACTCGGCGCTGCTCGGCGGCGTGCAGCGGGTGATGCCGGACACCACTCCGGCCTGGTTCTCGAACGCCACGTCCGCGCTGACCCAGGCGGGCTTCCCGCAGGTTTTCAACCCGTTCGAGAACGAGTCGACCGCCCAGGTGGCCGAGCCCTCCGGCGACAACGTCACCCCGCGCGCGACCCGTGCGGCCGAGCTGAGCACGGTGAAGATCGAGGGCTCCTCCGGCGACCAGGGCCGCGAGGGCAGCGGCTTCGTGTACGCGGCGGAGCATGTGATGACCAACGCGCACGTGGTGGCCGGCATCGACCACCCGGGCGTGCGCGTCGGCGGCGTCGGGCAGTCGTACCGGGCCCGGGTGGTGCTGTTCGACCCGGACAAGGACGTGGCGGTGCTGTACGTGCCCGGTCTGCGCGCCCCCGTGCTGAGCCTCGACGACGAGGCCGGGCGCGGCGAGGCGGCGGTGGTCGCGGGCTATCCGCAGGACGGCGACCTGAACCTCCAGGCGGCGACGGTCGCGAACCGGGTGGAGGCGACCGGCCGGAACATCTACAACGACTCGACCGTCACCCGGGAGATCTACTCGATCCGCTCGACCGTGCGGCCGGGCAACTCCGGCGGCCCGCTGCTGACCACCGACGGGCGGGTGTTCGGCGTCGTCTTCGCGCGCTCCACCTCGGACCACGAGACCGGCTATGTGCTGACGGCGGCCGAGGTCTCCTCCGACGCGAAGCACGCGGCGCGCTCGACGGCAGCCGTGGACACCGGCGAGCTGATCACGTCCTGACCGCCACGGCGCGCCCGCCCGTCACGTCCCGGGCGGAACGACGGGCCCGCCCATCACGCCCGGGCGTGCCGGCGGCCGCGCCCGTCACGGCCCGGGGTCACAGCGGGCGGCCCATCAGCACGTCGTCGACGTACTCCCCGTCCAGGAGGAACTCCCCGGGCTGCACGCCCTCGACGGCGAAGCCCTCGGAGGCGTACAGCGCACGGGCCGCCGTGTTGTGCCCGAGGACGCGCAGGCTGATCCGCCGGGCGCCCTGGCGGCGGGCCTCCGCCACGGCGGCGCGCAGCAGCGCGCGTCCGACGCCCCGGCCGCGGGCCTCCTCGGCCACGGCGAGGCCGCGGATCTGGCGGACGTGCGCGTTCGAGGCGAGCGAGGTGGCCAGGCCCAGGCGGATGTAGCCGACGACCCGGCCGTCCAGTTCGGCGACCAGGTGGTCCCGGGGACCGGTGCGCTCGGTGAAGAACGGCTGGTAGGGCTGGCGCGGCGGCGGGCCGACCGCGTGCAGGTACGACCACACCGCGCGGTCGAGACGGCCGAGTACCTCCTCGTCGTCGAGCGTGGCCAGGCGTACGTCGAACAGGGCGGGGCGTATCTCGGGCACCGGCATGGGAGGCAGCCTACGACGGTGGGCGGGAGCGCCCGCACGATGTCCGCGGCGGACACCCGGCCGGGAACGACGGGCCGCCTCCCGGGCTTTCGGCGGCCGGAGCGGTGAGGATGGTCGGCATGGAACGCAAGCGAATCGCAGTGGCCGGTGCCTCCGGTCTGATCGGCGGCGCCCTGGTGCGCTCCCTGACCGCGGACGGGCACGAGGTGGTGCGGCTGGTGCGCCGTGCGGCCCGGGGCGGGCACGAGGTCTGCTGGGACCCCGGAGGGCGGTACGTGGACACGGCCGGGCTCGACGGCTGCGACGCCGTGGTCAATCTGGCGGGTGCCGGGGTCGGCGACCGGCGCTGGACGGCGGCGCGCCGCAAGGAGATCCACGACAGCCGGGTGCTGGGCACGGCGGCGCTGGCGGAGGCGGTGGCCGCGCTGGACCGGCCGCCGCGGGTGTTCGTCAACGGCAGCGCGATCGGCTTCTACGGGGAGACCGGGGACCGGATCGTCGACGAGGACGCGCCGGCCGGGCGCGGCTTCCTGGCCGAGCTGTGCGTGGCGTGGGAGGCGGCCGCGGCGCCCGCGCGGGAGGCGGGCGTGCGGACGGTGTTCCCGCGGACCGGGCTGGTGGTGGCGCGCGGGGGCGGGGCCTGGCAGCGGATGTTCCCGCTGTTCGGGGCGGGGCTCGGGGGGCGGATGGGCGACGGGCGGCAGTACTGGTCGTACATCTCGCTGCACGACGAGGTGGCCGCGATCCGGCATCTCCTCGCGCGCGAGGACCTGTCGGGGCCGTTCAACCTGACCGCCCCGCAGCCGCTGACGAACCGTGAGATCACCGAGGCGATGGGGCGCGTGCTGAACCGGCCGACGTTCTTCACGGTGCCGCAGGCGGTGCTGCGGACGGCTCTCGGGGAGCTGGCCGGAGAGGTGCTGGGCAGTCAACGGGTGGTGCCCAAGCGACTGTTGGAGTCGGGGTTCGCCTTTGCGTTTCCGGGCATCGAGGACACGATCAGGGCGGCCTGACACCGGCGACGACCGTATGCGACCGCTGTGCGACCGTGCCCTGTTCATGCGCGACTGCCGCTGACCGATCACCGCCCTAACCTCGATCCGAACTCGGGCATCCCGGACGCCCGTTGGGGGCATGACGTCTCCACCGGCCGCGCAACCTCGAGGAGGGGCACGTGCTTGAGCCCGCGTACCAGGCAGACGTCGTCGTCGTGGGAGCCGGCATCGCCGGCCTCACGGCGGCACATCGGCTGACCAGCGCAGGAATCACGACCGCAGTCCTGGAGGCCGCCCCCTGTCCGGGCGGCCGCATGTCGACCGAGAAGGTCGACGGCTTCCGGCTGGACCGGATCGGACAGCTGCTGAACACGGCATATCCCGAACTGAGCCGCATTCCGGGGCTCGACGGACTCGTCCTGCGCCCCTTCGCCCCGGGCGTCCTGCTGCACAGCGACGGCCGTCGGCGCCGGGCGGGCGCACCGGCGGGCGGAGGGAGCGCAAGGGGCGCACTCCATGCTGTGCGCGCCCTCGCGAGCGCCCCCAGGCCGCCCGTCACCCTGCCCAGGCCCCTGCCCCGGCCCCGCGGCGGCTCCCCGCGGGCCGCCTCCGTGCCCCGGGCCCGCGCGGGCGCCCCGCTGGGGACCGCCGTCGACCAG
The DNA here is from genome assembly GCF_040296125.1 of Streptomyces sp. NPDC002265. Taxonomy (NCBI): domain Bacteria; kingdom Bacillati; phylum Actinomycetota; class Actinomycetes; order Kitasatosporales; family Streptomycetaceae; genus Streptomyces; species Streptomyces sp. NPDC002265. The sequence goes on from NZ_JBEOWS010000050.1 coordinate 13,875, forward strand.
GCCCGGCTCGGCGCCGCGCTCACCCGGATCGCGCACACGCCCCTCGAACGGCTGCTGTCCCGCCCCGAGGCCCCGGCGGGCCTCGCCCTCGCCGCCCGCGGCCTGCCCGCCCGGACGGTCGACGGCTTCCTGCGCCCGCTGCTCGCCGCCCTGCTGTGCGACCCGGACCTGACGTCCTCCAGCAGGTGCGCGGACCTGGCGCTGCGCGCCTTCGCCTCGGGCCGGCTGTGCCTGCCCGAGGGGGGCGCCGAGGCCCTGCCCGAACTGCTCGCGCGGGCCCTGCCGCCGGGCACCCTGCACACCGGGGTGCGGGTCACCTCGGTCGCCACCAACGCGGTGACCACCGCGGAGCACGGCGTGTTCCGCTGCCGTGCCGTCCTGGTGGCCACCGACGCGCGCAGCGCCGCCGAACTGCTGCCCGGGCTGCGGGTACCGGAGTTCCACCCGGTGACGGTCGTCCACCACGCCACCGACGAGCCGCCGGAGACCGGCGCGTCGCTGCTGCTGGACGCCGACCGCGGCGGGCCCGTCGCGCACACCGCGGTGGTCAGCCAGGTCGACCCCAGCCGTGCCCCCGCGGGCCGGGCACTGGTGTCGTCCACGGTGCTGGGCCCCCCGCCGGCCGACCTCGACACCGCCGTACGCATCCATCTGGCGCGGCTGTACGGCACCTCCACCGCGCGCTGGGAGACCCTCGCCGTGCACCACGCCCCGGACGCGGTGCCCGCCATGCGCCCCCCGCACGACCTGCGCCGGGCGGTACGGCTGCTGGCGGGTCTGTACGTCTGCGGCGACCACCGCGACACCAGCACCGTGCAGGGAGCGCTGCACTCGGGCCGGCGGGCCTCGGCGGCGATCCTGGCGGACCTGGCCGCGGCGGAGCCGATGCACACGGCGGAGCCGCTGCGCACGGCGGCCTGAACCGGCCGGCCGCCACCCGCTCGCCTGCCACCCGCTCACCCGGCCGGCCGCCGCCCGCGCACCCCAGGGGGCGGCGGCCGGCCCGTCCCGGCACCCGCCCCGCTCACCCGAGGGCGGCGGCCACCTTGTCGCGGTACCCGCGCACCGGCGCCGCGTCCTTGTAGGGCTCCAGCCGGCGCTCGAAGTCCCGTACGTACTCCGTGGCCCGCACCGACCGCATCTCCGCCGCCTGCCCGGCCGCCTCGGCACCGAGCTGGCAGGCCTGGTCGAGTTCGCCGAGGCCGAGCCGGGCGGTGGCGAGCACGATCCGGCAGAACACCCGGCTGCGGGCGAAGGAGGGCGCGCGCAGCTGCAGGGAGCGCTCGGCGTGCTGGGCGGCGGCCCGGAACTGCTGGAGGTCGCGGTGGCAGTGCCCGAACTCGTCGGCGAGCTGCGCCTCGTCGAAGAACCGCGCCCAGTAGGGCACCTCGTCCCCGGGCCGGGCCGCCTCCAGGGCCCGCTCGGCCCGCACCAGGGAGGCGGTGCAGGCACGCACCTCGCCCAGCACGCCGTGCGCGCGGGCCTCGACCGAGTGCAGCAGCGCCTGGAGGACCGGCGGGGCGCTGGTGCCCACGCCCTGCTGGGCGACCCGCGCGAGCTGCACCGCCTCGCGCCCGTGCGCCAGGTAGACGGCCTGGCGGCTCATGGTGACCAGGACGTACGAGCCGTACGCCCGGTCCCCGGCCGCCTGGGCCAGCCGCAGCGCCTGCACGAAGTAGCGCTGGGCGAGTCCGTGCGCGGCGATGTCGTACGAGGTCCAGCCGGCCAGCCGGGTCAGGTCGGCGGCCGCGGCGAACAGGCGGCGGCCGGTCTGCTCGCCGTAGACGCCCCGCAGCATCGGCTCGCACTCGTGCTCCAGATAGCGCACCAGGGCCTGGCGGGCGTGGCCGCCTCCGTAGGCGTCGTCGAGGGTGCGGAACAGCTCGCCCACCGAGCGCAGCGCGGCGATGTCGCCGCCGCTGACCCGCTGGCCGGGGCCGCGTTCGCTCTGGCCGCGCCGCCGGACGGGGGTCGCCTGCTGCTCGGGCGACGGCGACGGCCTCGGCACGGCGGCCCGGAGCTGGGCCGGCGCCTGCCCCGGCAGCTGGGCCACGGTCTGGGCCGGCAGCCGGACGGGCGGTTCGCCGCGGGCGACCCGTTCGTCGGCCCGGCCGATCAGCCAGTCCCGGCTGGGCACGACGAGCCCCGCCGGGGTGAACGCGATCTTGCGCAGCTCGGCGTGGCTGCCGGAGTCCTTGCGCCACAGCCCGCTGACGATGTCGACGGCCTCCTCGGGCGTACCCGCGAACTCCAGGCCCGCGTACACCGGGGCGCAGGCGTCCAGGCCGAGTTCCTGGGCGGAGAGCCGTCGCCCCAGCCGGCGGGTGAACACCTCCGCGATCAGGGCGGGGGTGGTGCCCCGGGGCTGCTGTCCGCGCAGCCAGCGGGTCACGGATGTCTTGTCGTATCTCAGGTCGAGCCCGTGCTCGAGACCGAGCTGGTCCACGCGACGGGCGAGACCTGCGTTGGAGAACCCCGCTTCTGCGATGAGCGCGGCGAGCTGGCGGTTGGGAGTGCGCTGCGCGGGTCGGTCCGTCATCTGCGGTGCGGTCTCCTGCCTTCGGGCCTCGCTGGGCCCAGCGTTGCCCGGATTGCCTGTGAGCAGCCCAAATGGGCTCGTGAACGGCGCGAATGTAGCTGAGCGTAAGCAGTCGATCGCACATCTCGACGTTCATTCATCCGATCGTGTGAGGATTGGCCGTGCGGCTGACGGGTTTCGGCCGGACGTACAGTGGCGTAGGCACGTTTCGTGCCTTACGACCTTCTAGGGAGGCGCTTGCCGTGAGTGAGTTGCGGTTCGTCCGTATGGGGTTCGGCGCGGACGCCGTCGAGTACCAGGAGGCGTGGGACGAGCAGCGCCGGGTGCACGCGGCACGCTTCGCCGACGAGATCCCCGACACCGTGCTGCTCCTGGAGCACCCGCCGGTCTACACGGCCGGGCGGCGCACGGCGGACAACGAGCGCCCCCTCGACGGCACCCCGGTGGTCGACGTGGACCGCGGCGGCAAGATCACCTGGCACGGTCCGGGCCAGCTGGTCGGCTACCCCATCCAGAAGCTGCCGCGCCCGGTCGACGTCGTCGCCCATCTGCGCCGCCTGGAGGACGCGATGATCCGCGTCTGCGCCGAGTTCGGCGTCGAGACCAGCCGGGTCGAGGGCCGGGCGGGCGTGTGGGTGCTGGGCGACCCGGTCGAACAGCGGCCCTCGCTCGGCGGCCTGTCCCTGGACTTCGACCCGCGGCTGACCGACGAGGAGTTCGACCCCCGCCTCAACGGCCCGGAGTACGCGCCCTCGAACGCCGGCCAGCGGCGCGAGGACCGCAAGATCTGCGCCATGGGCATCCGGGTCGCCAAGGGCGTCACGATGCACGGCTTCGCCCTCAACGTGAATCCGGACACATCCAGCTTCGACAAGATCATCCCGTGCGGCATCCGCGACGCCGGTGTGACCTCGCTCGCCCACGAACTGGGCCGTGCCCTCACCATCGAGGAGGTGCTGCCGGTGGCCGAACGGCATCTGGCCGACGTCCTGGGCAACGCGGACCTCAGGCCGCGCGAGATCGAGAAGGCGACCGCCTGACCGGGAATGCGGCCGGGGGCCGCAGGGTTGGCCTCACGGGCGAGCAGAGCCCGGCAAACACGAGGCGTACGCTGGTGTACGCCGAAGATTCGAAGACTACTCAAAGCAATCAGCAGGGAGCCGATGTGTCCGCAGTCGCACCCGACGGACGCAAGATGCTGCGCCTGGAGGTCCGGAACGCCCAGACCCCCATCGAGCGCAAGCCCGAGTGGATCAAGACCCGGGCGAAAATGGGTCCCGAGTACACGAAGATGCAGAACCTCGTGAAGAGCGAGGGTCTGCACACGGTCTGCCAGGAAGCCGGCTGCCCGAACATCTACGAGTGCTGGGAGGACCGCGAGGCGACCTTCCTCATCGGCGGCGACCAGTGCACCCGGCGCTGCGACTTCTGCCAGATCGACACCGGCAAGCCCGAGGCGCTCGATCGTGACGAGCCGCGCCGCGTGGGCGAGTCCGTGGTCACCATGGACCTGAACTACGCCACCATCACCGGCGTCGCCCGCGACGACCTGGAGGACGGCGGCGCCTGGCTGTACGCCGAGACGGTCCGCCAGATCCACGCGCAGACCGCCGGACGCGAGGCCGGCCGCACCAAGGTCGAACTGCTCGCCCCCGACTTCAACGCGGTCCCCGAGCAGCTGGCGGAGGTCTTCTCCGCCCGCCCCGAGGTCTTCGCGCACAACGTCGAGACGGTCCCGCGCATCTTCAAGCGGATCCGCCCCGGCTTCCGCTACGAGCGCTCCCTGAAGGTGATCACCGCCGCGCGCGACTACGGCCTGGTCACCAAGTCCAACCTGATCCTCGGCATGGGCGAGACCCGCGAGGAGGTCAGCGAGGCGCTGCGGCAGCTGCACGAGGCCGGCTGCGAGCTGATCACCATCACGCAGTACCTGCGCCCCTCCGTGCGCCACCACCCGGTGGAGCGCTGGGTGAAGCCGCACGAGTTCGTCGAGCTGAAGGACGAGGCCGAGCAGATCGGCTTCTCCGGTGTGATGTCGGGCCCGCTGGTCCGGTCCTCGTACCGGGCGGGCCGGCTGTACCAGATGGCCGTCGAGAAGCGCGGCGCGTACATCGCCACGCAGGCCGTCTGACGGAGCGTCAGCGATCGTGCCCCGAATGGGCGCGAGACATGCGTGTGAACTCGCGCACAAGTTACTACTGGCCAGTAACGGCCGATTCGACGCGGTCCCGACCGTCCTCGCAGATGAGGGCGCCGTCGGGGCCGCGTCGGCCGTCCGGAGCCCCGCATCAAGGTTTCACGACCGTTTGACCGGTCGGTCACGCCCTGGTAACACCAATCAGTGACGCTGGTGTCACACCACGTAGACCAGCGACGCACCCGCAGTAGCCCGAACCCGGATCCCGGTGACCTACCGAGGGGACTTTCCACGATGCAGGCCGCGCCCGTACACGCCACAGCGATTCCGTCCTTCACCGACGCCCTGCGCGCGGTGGAGTCGTTGCTCATGAGCGGTGGTCAGCGCACCGCCCGCCGCAACGCCTGGACCTCCGTGCTGGAGGACCGCCGCCGCGCCAAGGACCGGTCCGAGACCGAGCGCGTCCTCGAGGAGACCCTGTCCGCGCGTTCCTGACGCCCCCGAACGCCCCCTTCCGCCCGCTCTGCGGGCACTGCCGTCGTCGCCGCCCCGAGGGGCACGTAGACTTCGTGACATGGCGAGGAAGGACAACGCGGCGGACGCCGCGAACCCCGGGCGACTGAAGCAGATCGCTCTGACGTACAAGATGACCCGCAAGGCCGACAAGAAGATCGGTCTTGTACTCGCGGCTGTCGGCATCATCACCTTCGGTGTCTTTCTCGCGATCGGTTTTCTGATCGGTCACCCCATCTATCTCGGCATCCTGGGCCTTCTGCTCGCCATCCTCGCGACGGCGATCGTGTTCGGGCGCCGGGCCGAGCGGGCCGCTTTCGGCCAGATGGAGGGCCAGCCGGGCGCGGCGGCGGCCGTGCTGGACAACATCGGCCGGGGCTGGACCACCACCCCCGCGGTGGCGATGAACCGCAGCCAGGACGTGGTGCACCGGGCGGTCGGCAAGGCCGGCATCGTGCTCGTCGCCGAGGGCAACCCGAACCGGGTGAAGTCCCTGCTGGCCGCCGAGAAGAAGAAGATGAACCGCGTGGTCGCCGACGTACCGGTGCACGACGTGATCATCGGCACCGGCGAGGGCCAGATCCCGCTGAAGAAGCTGCGCACGACCATGCTGAAGCTGCCGCGCGTGCTGACCGGCCCGCAGGTCACCGCGACCACCGACCGGCTGCGCGCGCTGGGCGACCTGATGAGCAACATGCCGCTGCCCAAGGGCCCGATGCCGAAGGGCATGCGCCTGCCGAGGGGCGGCGCGAACGGCCGCTGAGCCACCGCGTGCGGATCCCCGTACGACGACCTCCGACGAAGAAGACGAAGAAGGGGCGCCCGGATCACTCCGGGCGCCCCTTCTTGCCGTTCTCCCCGCCGTTCCGGCTCGGGATCCGCTCCGGCTCAGATGCGCACCTCGACCGTGCGGGCCAGCCGGTCGTGCAGCCCCCGGCCGTCGCGGTCCCAGATCAGGGCCGGAACGGCGACGCACAGCAGGGCGGTGCGCAGCAGGGCGCGCAGCGGGTTGACCGTGCGGGTCTCCAGCGTGATCACCCGCAGCCCGAAGAGGCGCTTGCCGGGGGTGGAGCCGACCGTGCCGACCGTCAGCACACCCAGGACGAAGAAGACGAGCAGCGTCCAGTTGCCGGTGGTACGGGGGTCATAGCCGTCCGTGACCAGGCTGTATGCGATCAAGAAGCACAGGCCCCAGTCCACCGCGATGGCCCCGAGCCGCCGTCCGGGGCGGGCGATCGAGCCGGGCCCCTCCTCCGGCAGGCCGAGTTGCTCGCCCCGGTATCCGAAGTCGCCGCCCGCGTCTTCCATGGCCGCCCGCGGCCCGGAGAGCCACGATCCGATTGCTTGCCTGTTGTCCACCCACCCACGGTACTGCGCCCCCATATGACCGGGGGACGCCGGGGTGTCCAGGGGCTACGGTGGAACCGGACCCGGTTAACTTCTGCGAAACAAACGGGTCACGCCGGAGAAATCACGCATCCCTAGTGTCGAGGCCACCGTGTGCCACCGCACTGGCCGCACGAACGAACTACCACCCCGGCAGGACGGTCGGGAGTAGGAGGAGCTGGATGTTCCAGAACGCCGACGAGGCCAAGAAGTTCATCGCGGACGAGGACGTCAAGTTCGTCGACGTCCGTTTCTGTGACCTGCCGGGTGTCATGCAGCACTTCTCGCTGCCCGTCGAGGCGTTCGACCCGGACGAGGAGCTCGCCTTCGACGGCTCGTCGATCCGTGGCTTCCAGGCCATCCACGAGTCCGACATGGCGCTGCGCGCGGACCTGTCGACGGCTCGCGTCGACCCCTTCCGCCGGGACAAGACCCTCAACATCAACTTCTTCATCCACGACCCGATCACGGGCGAGCAGTACTCCCGCGACCCGCGCAACGTGGCGAAGAAGGCCGAGGCCTACCTCGCGTCGACCGGTATCGCGGACACCGCGTACTTCGGTCCCGAGGCCGAGTTCTACGTTTTCGACAGCGTGCGGTTCAAGACCTCGGAGAACGAGTCGTTCTACCACATCGACTCCGAGGCCGGCGCCTGGAACACCGGCGCGCTGGAGGACAACCGCGGCTACAAGGTCCGCTACAAGGGCGGCTACTTCCCGACCCCGCCGGTCGACCACTTCGCCGACCTGCGCGCCGAGATCTCCCTGGAGCTGGCGGCCTCCGGCCTCCAGGTCGAGCGCCAGCACCACGAGGTGGGCACCGCCGGCCAGGCCGAGATCAACTACAAGTTCAACACGCTGCTCGCCGCGGCCGACGACCTCCAGCTCTTCAAGTACATCGTGAAGAACGTCGCCTGGCGCAACGGCAAGACCGCGACCTTCATGCCGAAGCCGATCTTCGGTGACAACGGCTCGGGCATGCACGTCCACCAGTCGCTGTGGAGCGGCGGCTCCCCGCTGTTCTACGACGAGGCCGGTTACGCGGGCCTGTCGGACATGGCCCGCTACTACATCGGCGGCATCCTCAAGCACGCGCCGTCGCTGCTGGCCTTCACCAACCCGACGGTGAACTCGTACCACCGTCTGGTCCCGGGCTTCGAGGCGCCGATCAACCTGGTGTACTCGCAGCGCAACCGCTCCGCGGCCATGCGCATCCCGATCACGGGCTCCAACCCGAAGGCCAAGCGCGTCGAGTTCCGCGCGCCCGACTCCTCCGGCAACCCGTACCTGGCGTTCTCCGCGCTGCTGCTCGCGGGCCTCGACGGCATCAAGAACAAGATCGAGCCGGCCGAGCCGATCGACAAGGACCTGTACGAGCTGGCCCCCGAGGAGCACGCGGGCGTGGCGCAGGTCCCGACCTCGCTCCCGGCCGTCCTCGACTCGCTGGAGCGCGACCACGAGTTCCTGCTCGCGGGCGACGTCTTCACGTCCGACCTGATCGAGACGTGGATCGACTTCAAGCGCACGAACGAGATCGCCCCGCTCCAGCTCCGCCCGCACCCGCACGAGTTCGAGCTGTACTTCGACGTGTGACCGGTCCCGGCCGGGGTCCGGTCTGTGGGTGATCTGTCCGGTGGCGCCCCGTCTCCCGTTCGTGCGGGAGACGGGGCGCCGTCGTCCGTTCGGGCTTGCGTACAACCTTTCGGGTCTCGCAGGCTTCCTAAAGGGAGGGGAGATCCTCCCCGGCGTTTTTCGGAGGCAGGAAGAGGCAACGGGGATGTCCGAGCACGACGACTTCGAGCACGAGTTCGATCACCGGTGGGCGAACGCGGCCGAGCACAAGGAGCCCTCGGCGCGGGCCCGGATGCTCGCCGCGCGCTGGAAGGACAACCCTCCGGAGCCGGTCCCGTTCCGCGCGGACCCCGGACCGGCCGGGCCCCGGCGCTCGTCGTGGAGGTCCACCGTCATCGTGCTCGGCTGTGTGGTGGCCGTGATCCTGCTGCTGGGATACGCGAGCCTGCGCTCCCCCTACTGATCCCGGTGCGGTCTTTGCGGCTTCTGGAGCAGTCCGCAACCGCCTCTTGGGCGGGGCCAGGTGCACACTGAAGTCAGGTACGAGTGCCTGACTGCGGGGTGAGGCAGATGCAGAGCCGATTCCGGAGCGACCGGCGCCTGACCGTACGGATGACGGTCACGCTCTTCCTGCTCGGACTGCTGTACGTGGCGTTCGCCGCCGCGCTGATCGTGTTGCTGAAGTCGTGGGTCCTGGTCGTCGTCATCGCCGCAGGCGCGCTCGCCGCCCAGTACTGGTTCTCCGACCGGATCGCGATGTACGCCATGCACGGCCGGGTCGTGGAGCGGGAGGAGTATCCCGAGCTGCACGCCGTGGTCGACCGGCTGTGCGCGATGGCGGACATGCCCAAGCCGGTGGTCGCGGTCTCCGGTCTGGAGATGCCGAACGCGTTCGCGACCGGCCGCAACCCCGACCACGCGGTGATCTGCGTGACCACCGGTCTGCTGCGGCGGCTGGAGCCCGCGGAGCTGGAGGGCGTCCTGGCGCACGAGCTGTCGCACGTGGCGCACAAGGACGTCGCCGTGATCACCGTGGCGTCCTTCCTCGGCGTGATCGCGGGCCTGATCGTACGGTTCGCCTTCTACTCGGAGCTGTTCGGCGGGCGGGGCCGCAAGGACCAGAACACCCTGGTCGTGTTCGGTGTCGTGATGGGGGTGTCGGCGGCGGTGTACGCGCTGAGCTTCCTGCTGATCAGGGCCCTGTCCCGGTACCGGGAGCTGGCCGCCGACCGGTCCGCCGCACTGCTGACCGGGCGGCCCTCGGCGCTGGCCTCCGCGCTGACGAAGGTCACCGGCGACATCGCCCGGATCCCGACCGAGGACCTGCGTACGGCCCAGGCGTTCAACGCGTTCTACTTCACCCCCGCGCTGGGCGCCGGGCCCACCCTGGGCAAGCTGTTCTCCACCCACCCGAGCCTGGAGCAGCGGCTCGAACAGCTGGGGCGGATCTCCGCCGAGCTGGGCGAGGCCGCGGTGCCCGGGAAGACGGGCTGAACATGGGGCTGCTGGACATCCTGCTCGGCCGCACGAAGGCGGTCGCCCCCGATCTCGACCGGCTGTTCGCGCTGCCGTCGGCGGCGGTGACCCTGGAGGCGGCGGCCGGGTACACGCCGACCGGGCAGGGGGCGGTGTGCTTCGCCACGGTCGAGGGCGCGGCCTTCGAGCAGACGCACCGCGAGGTGCAGGCCCTGCTGGACGCGGACACCGACCGCACCGGCCCCCCGGTGCGGCTGACGCAGGACGGCTACGGCTACTCCTGGCTGGTCTCCGCCCGCGCCCCCGGCGAACTGCCCCTCCTGGTCAACGACCTGCACGCGGTGAACACGTCGATGGAGGCCAACGGCTTCGGGCCGCAGCTGCTGTGCTCGCTGGTGAGCTTCGAGAAGCGCGGCCAGGACCCGGAACGCGCACTGGCCCTGGTGTACCTGTACAAGCGCGGCACGTTCTATCCGCTGTGCACGCTGCCCGGCCGGCACCGGCGCGACAACGCGCTGGAGCTCCAGGTGGCCGCCCTGCTGGAGAACGACCTGCGGGTGGAGAAGGACAAGTCCCGCTGGTTCCCGCTCTGGGACGCACCGGGCCTGTGAAGGGGCGCCCCCCGGCCGGAGACGGCCGGGGGGCGCTGGACGTGTGTCGGTCTCAGGGCCGGTCTCAGGTGCCCCGGTCCTGACGGCGGGCCTCGAAGGGACGCTCACGACGGTAGCGGCGCTCCCACTTGGCCTGCTGGTCACGGCGGGCCCGGTACGCCTTGTAGGTGGCGGGCGCCGCCGGTGCCGCGGGAGTGCCGGTGCCCGGGGCGGACGCCGAGGTCGAGCTCCGTCCGTACCGCAGGTACAGCAGGAGCAGCGCGGCGGCGGCCAGCCACCAGACGTGGTCCGTGAACCCGAGGACCACCAGGGCGACGGCTCCGGCCATGACGATGCTGTTCATGATGGGCCCCCTCTCCGGGTCCGTGCCCGTACCCCGTGCGGGGAACGAGCGGTGGGTGTCGGCCGATCGACCATGACACACTCAGCGTATCCGTCCGCTCACACGCAGTGCATCTCCTTTTCCCCGCCCTGGAGTTCGCGGCCGACAGGGGCAGCCGCGCCGCGGCCGAAGGCGGCGGAACCCGCACCCCGGACGGATGCGCCGTGCGTGAATGTGCGCATGCGCGAGATCGTCTCCATCACACACGACATCGTCTCCTTCACCCATGACACGGACGGCGAACGGCTGAGCGGGGTGTACGGCGGGGCCGGAGACGGTGGCCCGGACGGGGCCACCGTCGTCCTGCTGCACGGGGCCGGTTCCGGCAGCAAGGAGCGGCTCGTGCCGCTCCTCGCGGAGTTCGCCGCCCGCGGGTGCCGCGCCCTCGCCTTCGACTTCTCCGGACACGGCGACAGCACCGGAACGATGGCGGAGCTGAGCCTGCGCCGGCGCTTCGAGCAGGCCGTGGCCGTGATCGACGCCTACGCCCCGGCGGACGCCCCGCTGCTGCCGGTCGGGTTCAGCATGAGCGGGCAGACGGTGGCCGACCTCGCCGCCCACTACGGGGACCGGGTGGCGGCGCTGGGGCTGTGCGCCCCGGCGGTGTACGCGGCGAAGGCGTGGGAGGTGCCGTTCGGGAACGGCACCGGCCGCTTCAGCGAGATCATCCGTGCGCCCGGCAGCTGGCGCGACTCGCCCGCGCTCGACGTGCTGCGCGCGTTCCCGGGACGGGCGGTGCTGGCGGTCCCGGGCGAGGACGCGGTCATCCCGCCGGCGGTGACGCGGGCCGTGCAGGACGCGCTGACGGCCCGCGCCCGCTTCACCCGCCTCGACCTGCCCGGCGCGGACCACCGGCTGGGCCTTCGGCTGCGGGACCACGCGCCGGACCGCCGTGCCCTGGTGGACGCCGTGCTGTCCGGGGCCGGCCGACCGGGCCCCGGTCAGCGCTCCGGTGCGGCCCGCACCACGCCGGCCGCCACGGCGGCGACCAGGCCGGCGTGATCGGCGGCGGTCCGGTCGGCGTACCCCGTCGCGAAGTCGGCGACCGACCGGTCGAAGGTGTCGGCGGAGCCGAGGTAGGAGGCGATGGCGATGCGGTCGCCGGAGCGGGCGTGGGCGCGGGCCAGGGCGGTGCCGCAGAGCCGGGCGTACCGGCGCAGGGCGGCCGGGCTCGCGCCGACGACGCTCGCCGTGCTCTTCGTGTCGCGCAGCTGACGCCAGTAGAAGGCGCGGCCCTGCGGCCCCGTCGTCCAGCCCAGGAAGATGTCCCCGGCGGCCTGGAGCAGCCGCTGTCCCTCGACGACCCGGTGGCCGTGGTGGACGTAGGGCCCGCTGGGCAGATGCGGTTCCAGTACGGATTCCCTGGCCTCCTTGATCTGGAGGAACAGCGGGTCGTCGTCGTCCTTTCCGGCGAGCAGTACGAGGAAGCAGCGGGTGCCGACGCTGCCGACGCCGACGACCTTGCGTGCCGCGTCGACGAAGCGGTAGCGGTTCAGGAGCAGCCGGCGTCCCTCCGAGAGGGTGGAGCGGTAGTCGCTGAAGATCTTGCGGAGCGCGGCCGTGTCGGAGGGGCCGACGGACTCCAGGAAGGGCGGGTCCTGGGCGATGCGCCGTCGGCCGTCGACGACCTCGGTCAGTCCGCCGAGGGCGTGGAGGCTGGTGCGGCGGCGGGCGCGGGTGAGGCTGGACTCCAGACGGCGGCGCCTGCCGTCCCGGACCAGGGGCAGCAGCAGGTCGGCCGGAATCCGCTCGTACCAGGCGGCGAGTTCACCGAGCCGGGCCAGCCGTCGCATGGCGGTGTGGTAGCCGGCCGCGGCCGCGAGGGCGGCCTGGCGGACCTTGGGTTCGGGGTGTCCGTTCTCCCGGGCGGCGACGGCGACGGAGGCGGCGAGCCGTTTGACGTCCCATTCGAAGGGGCCGGGGAACGTCTCGTCGAAGTCGCCGAGATCGAACAGCAGGGTGCGTTCCGGGGAGGCGTACAGGCCGAAGTTGAGCAGATGGGCGTCGCCGCACAGCTGGACGGTCAGACCGGTGTGCGGCTGGGCGGCGAGGTCGCCGGCCATGACCGCGGCGGCCCCGCGCAGGAAGTCGAGCGGGGAGGTGGTCATCCGCCCGTACCGGACCGGCAGCAGCTCCGGCAGCCGGTCGCGGCCCTGCCGTTCCAGTACGGCGACGGGGTCGGGCCGTTCGACCGAGGGCAGCCACAGGCCGTGCGCGGAGCGCGCCACGTACTTGCGGGCGTCCTTGCCGCGCTGGGCACGGTCGGCCGGACTGGTCACGGACCGGCCCCTTGCAGTGCCGCCCGCGGAGCGGGTGTGGTGCCCGGGATCGCCGCCCGCGTCCGCCGTGGTCCGCCGTACCGCCTCATCGCACCTCCCAGCCAAACCTCAATCTCACCCCTGTGAGGGCAGTTAAGGCGCCGGGCGCGCGGGCCGCACGCCCGGCGCCGCGATCGTGTGAGGGGCCGGTCCGGGCCGGGTTGCCAGTGGCGTCCGGACCGGTCCGGACCCGGTTGTCAGTGGCGTCGGCGAGGATGTCCGCAGGACGGCGGTGCACGCACGGGCGGAGGTCGGCATGGGCGGCAAACGGCGGTACATCGACGGTGCGGAGCGGCGGGCGCGGCTGGCGCTGCGCCACCGGCTGGCGGGCGCGGCGCGCGCGACGGCCCCCGAGGACGTGGCCCGCTCCCTGGTCGCCCTGCACGGCAGCGACCCGGCGACGGTGTATCTGGCGGTGGGGGCGCGGCTGACGGATCCGGCGGCCACGGTCGACGCGACCGACCGGGCGCTGTACGAGGACCGTGCCCTGGTGCGGATGCACGGGATGCGGCACACGGTGTTCGTCTTCCCCGCCGCGCTGACCGCGGTCGTGCACGCCTCGACCGGTCTCGACGTGGCCGCCCGGGAGCGGGCGTCACTGCTCAAGGACATGGCGAAGGCGGGCGCGCCGGACGCGGCCTGGCTGCGGGAGGTCGAGGAGTCGGCACTGGCCGTACTGGCCCGGCGCGGGCAGGCGACGGCCGCCGAACTCGCCCGGGAGGAACCCCGGTTGCGGGAGAAGTTCGCGTACGCGGCCGGGAAGAGCTACGAGGGCGTCCACACCGTCTCGACCCGGCTGCTGAGGGTGCTGGGGGTGGAGGGGAAGGTGGTCCGGGGGCGTCCGCTGGGTTCGTGGACGTCCAGCCAGTTCCGCTGGGCCCCGGCCCCCGAGCATCCCGAGCTGGACGCCGCCGAGGCCCGGGCGGACCTGCTGCTGCGCTGGCTGACGGTCTGCGGGCCGGCCACCGAGGCGGACCTGAAGTGGTGGACGGGGTGGCGGGTCACGGACGTCCGGCGGGCGCTGGCCTCGATCGGGGCGCTGGAGGTGGAGCTGGACGAGGGCACGGGGTACGTCGTCGAAGGCGACGACGGTCCCGTGGCCGGGCCCGGTGAGCCGTGGGCGGCGCTGCTGCCCGCGCTCGACCCGACGGCCATGGGCTGGCAGCAGCGGGACTGGTACCTGCCGCCCGAGCTGCGTCCGCCGCTGTTCGACTACAGCGGGAACATCGGGCCGACGGTGTGGTGGAACGGGCAGGTGGTGGGGGGCTGGGCACAGCGCCCGGACGGGGAGATCGTGTGGCGGGTCCCGCCTGCCGGGGGCGGGGTGGGCCGGGAGGCCGAGGCGATGATCGCGGCGGAGGCGGAGCGGCTGCAGGGGTGGGTGGGGGCGACCCGGGTGACCCCCCGCTTCCGGACACCGATGGAGCGCGAGCTGGCGGGGTAGGGCCGGGGACCCTGGGCCCGAGGTCAGGGTGGCCCGGCGGGCCCGGGTCGGCGAGAGCCGAGGGGGCCGGGCGGCAGCCGGGGGCCCGGCGGTCGGGAACGGCAGCCCCCGACGCCGGGCGGCAACCGCGGACCGCTCGCGGACGGCGCCGGACAGGAAAGGGCCGCTCACGGACGACGCCAGGCGGCAACTGCGGGCCGTTCGTGGACGGCGCCGGGCCGGAAAGGGGGCCGTTCACTGACGGCGCGCCGGGCGCGGTCGTGGGGACCGGCCCGGCGCCCTCGTTCACCTCGAGTAACGCATCAGCGCCCGCACCATGTGGCACGTGGTGTCCGACGGAGGGTGGACGCCGATCTGTTCGGCCGCGCTCCGTATCGTCTCGTCGGAGGCCTGGTTCGGGACGTAGACGCCGGAGTCGAGCAGGGCGATGGCGAGGCGCATCGCCTTGAGCCGGCGGTTGTGCGTGACGTACCACGCGCGCGGACGTCCGGCCGGCAACGGCCGCTTCAGGACCGGTTCGTAGGGCAGGTCGAGCAGGACGGGACGCTTCGCGGTGGACTGGGTGGGCAACGGCTTCGGCTTCAGTGCGGCAGCGGGCACAGGCATCCTCCTGTCGCGATGAGGGTGTCCCCTCCGGGGTTCGGCCACCCCGGCGACACCCTCGAACACTGCCTCTATTCTACCGCCCGGCACTGACAAACGCCCCTGGCCACAAGGGCTTTCGGGGCCTCCGGGGCCCTTGTGGGAGACGAGTTCTCCCGTACCGTGGGGGCCATGGAAATCTGGATCAATCCGGCCTGCTCCAAGTGCCGCGGCGCCCTCACCCTGCTCGACGCCGAGGGTGCCGAGTACACCGTCCGCCGCTACCTCGACGACGTGCCGACCGAGGACGAGATCAGGGCCGTACTGGACCGCCTCGGCCTCGAACCGTGGGACATCACGCGTACCGAGGAGGCCGCCGCCAAGGAACTCGGCCTCAAGGAGTGGGCACGTGACGCCGGTGCGCGCGAGCAGTGGATCGCGGCGCTCGCCGGGCACCCGAAGCTCATCCAGCGCCCGATCATCACCGCGGACGACGGCACGGCGGTCGTGGCCCGCAGCGAGGACGCCGTACGGGAGGCGCTGTCCCGGACCAAGGAGTGAGGCGGCCCGTGGCCCGCGGTGTGCCTCGGCGCCCGAACTGACGTGTGACACAGGCCACTTGAATCACCCCGGTAACCGTTGAGTAACGCCGTTCGGTATCTCGTACATAGCGACGTAGCACCCCCTACCCCTCAGGAGGCGCGGATGTCGCGCAGGAGAACACTCGGCCCGAAGAAGTCGATCGCGCTGCTCGTCGGTGCCGCGGCCGTGGCGGGAGGCGGCGCCTTCGTCATGGCGAACACCTCGAACGCGGCGCAGTCGCCCAAGGCCCTGTCCGCCGGGGACTCGACGGTCTGCCTGGGGCTCGCCACCGCCATCGGCAACAACCAGGCGTTCATCGCCGGCCAGCGGGCCAACCCGGACGCGCAGTCCGCGGCCCGGATCGCCAACCGCGAGGCGGTCATCGCTCAGATCCAGGTGCAGCAGAAGGCGTCCGGATGCACGGTTGGGGAGTCGGCTCAGGGCTCCCAGCCTGCTCAGACCGCCCCTGCGCAGACCGCCCCCGCGGGAAACGCGGGCAACGCGGGCGCCGCCGGGAACACCGGCAACGCCGGGAACACGGGTAACGCCGGCAATGCAGGCAATGCAGGTAACGCGGGCAACGCCGGTAACGCCGGCGGTGGTGCCGCCGCCGGCCAGCAGGTCTGCAACGGCTCCACGGTCACCCTCTCGGGCGAGGGCGGCGCTCCGGCGGCGTCGAGCAACCAGTTCCCCTCGGGCACGAAGCTGAAGGTCACCAACCTGGACAACAACAAGTCCACGACGGTGACGGTCACCTCGGTCTCCGGCAGCTGCGTCCTGCTCAACAACGCCGCTTTCGAGCAGGTCCGTGAGCCCGGCAAGTTCCTGATCCGCCGGGCCGTGATCCAGAAGGTGGGGTGAGGCCGGACGCGGGAGGGAACCCCTGAGGCGGCGCCCCATGTGAGGGGGTACGGCGTGCCGCAGCGGGTGGCGGGAGAGACCTGACAGGATCCCCGTCCCGACGCTGCGGCAGCACGCCGGCCCGGTCCGCCGCCTCGTACGTGTCACCGGTCCTGCTGCTCCCCGCCAGGAGCAGCAGGACCGGGCGCGTCCGGGCCCCGCCGCGCGTCCGGCGCGAGGCGCAGGCCGGTCACCGGCCTCGTGGACGGGAAGGCCGGCGACCGTGCGGGAGTGACGGTCGGCGGCCGTACGGAAGTGACCGCAGGCGGCCGTGCGGGAACGACGGCAGGGGCCGCACGGGAGTGGCGGCAGGCGGCCGGGGCGCCGCGGTCCCGGTCACACCCATCGCATACGAGACCGGGCCCCGGCCCGGCTCCGGCGCGTTCCGGGGCGCGAACCGCGAACCGCACGCCCGGGGCCTCCCATCGAGTGAATCGCGCCACATCATGGCCAGGTAACACGGGGTTCACAATCGAGCAATGATCGGGAAATCGGCCGTTGGCAGTCTGCCGGGCATCAGGTGCGGCGCCCCAGTGCCGCAGCGCCGCAGCACCCGCAGCACCCGCAAGTGCGCCTAAGACCCACCTCGAAGGATGTGGCCCGTGAGCTTCAAGGCTGAGTACATCTGGATCGACGGCACCCAGCCGACGGCCAAGCTCCGTTCCAAGACGAAGATCCTGGCCGACGACGCCAAGGGCGCCGAGCTGCCGATCTGGGGCTTCGACGGGTCCTCCACCAGCCAGGCCAAGGGCCACGCCTCCGACCGCGTACTCAAGCCGGTCTTCACCTGCCCCGACCCGATCCGCGGCGGCGACGATGTCCTCGTGCTGTGCGAGGTCCTCGACATCGACATGACGCCGCACGAGTCGAACACGCGTGCCGCGCTGGCCGAGGTGGCCGAGAAGTTCGCCGCCCAGCAGCCGATCTTCGGTATCGAGCAGGAGTACACCTTCTTCGACGGCCCGCGTCCGCTGGGCTTCCCCGAGGGCGGCTTCCCGGCCCCCCAGGGCGGCTACTACTGCGGTGTCGGCGCGGACGAGATCTTCGGCCGTGACATCGTCGAGGCGCACCTGGAGAACTGCCTCAAGGCGGGCCTGGGCATCTCCGGCATCAACGCCGAGGTCATGCCCGGCCAGTGGGAGTTCCAGGTCGGCCCGCTGTCCCCGCTGGAGGTCTCCGACCAGCTGTGGGTGGCCCGCTGGCTGCTCTACCGCACCGCCGAGGACTTCGGCATCTCCGCGACCCTCGACCCCAAGCCGGTCAAGGGCGACTGGAACGGCGCCGGTGCGCACACCAACTTCTCCACGAAGGCGATGCGCGAGGGCTACGACGCGATCATCACCGCGTGCGAGTCGCTCGGCGAGGGCTCCAAGCCGCTCGACCACGTCAAGAACTACGGCGCCGGCATCGACGACCGCCTGACCGGTCTGCACGAGACCGCCCCGTGGAACGAGTACTCGTACGGCGTCTCCGACCGCGGCGCCTCGGTCCGCATCCCGTGGCAGGTCGAGAAGGACGGCAAGGGCTACATCGAGGACCGCCGCCCGAACGCCAACGTCGACCCGTACACGGTGACGCGTCTGATCGTCGACACCTGCTGCTCCGCCCTGGAGAAGGCCGGCCAGGTCTGATCCCCACGCCTTCACCGAAGGGGCGCCCGACATCATGTCGGGCGCCCCTTCGGCATGTTGGGCGTCCGAGCAGTGGGAGAGACCTCCTGCCTCGCCGGTGCGTCTGCTTCAATGGTCCTATGGCCAGCCCCCAGAAGCACTCCGCGACAGGTCGCCATGACCTCGAGCCCTTCTGGCCTTCCCGTCAGCACCACGACTTCGACCGGGTGTGTTGTCGCGCGACGAACGCGCGGGCCCTCTAAAGCCGTACACCTGCGGTCTTCGGCCGGCGCGCACGACGTACGTCCTCGACGAACTCCTCGCGCGAAAGAGCTGACCTCTCATGGCGACCACGCATTCTCTGCCCACCTCCCCCCTCACCTCCTCCCCCGGTCCCGCGCGTCACCGGCTGCGGGCCGTCGACCGGGACGAGGTCGTCGACATGACGGACCTCCTGCCGCCGGGCACCACCTGGCTGCCCGCCCCGCAGCACACCCTGCCCGCCCTGCCGGGCCGGCCCGCGATGGTCGGCTACCTGGTCCTCGTCCCGGCCGACCGGCAGCCGCCGTTCCTGCCCGTGGCGCTGCCCGACGCACCCCAGGCCGCCGAGCCGGCCGCCCCGGCCCCGGGCGAGCCGCTGGTGCGCATCGACACCGCACAGCGCACCGCGCAGGTGAGCGGGCGCGAACTCGACCTGACCTACCTTGAGTTCGAACTCCTCGCCCATCTGGTCGCGCACCCCAACCGGGTGCACACCCGGGACCATCTGGTCAGCACGGTGTGGGGCTACGGCCACGTGGGCGACGGCCGTACCGTCGACGTCCACATCGCCCGGCTGCGCCGCAAGCTGGGCGCCGAGCACCGCAGGTCGATCCAGACCGTCCGCCGCGTCGGCTACAAGTACTCCCCGCCGATCGCACGCTGAGCTTCGCCCGGAACGGATCGCGGGCCGGAAGGCGACGACGTTCCACCGGGGGCGGCAGCCGGCCGTCCCCGGCCTCTCCGATCGGGGTAACTACCTGCGTTGATGGGGGAGTTGGGACGGGATTGCGTCACGGTTCTCTCATGAATTTCTGAGATGTTTGAACACCCCTGGGACCGCCTCCGTATGGATGGGAGCCGCTTCACTCCTGTCGGGCGCCTCGATGCTGCCCCGCAAGGATCAGAGGAGTTCCATGGGACGCAATACACGTAAACGCCGTTCGTCGATGGCCACGAAGGCCATAGCCGCATCGGCGGCCCTAGCGCTCGGCGGGGGCGGGCTGATCTGGGCGAACTTCTACGCTTCGGCGCACGAGTCGAACAACAAGGGGTGGAACCAGACCAAGTCCGCCGCGGCCTCGCAGGCCGCGACCATCTCCTGCCCGGACGTCGGCCAGAAGCTGACCAACGTCCCGGCGCAGGCCCGCAACGATGTGAGCGGCGAACTCAGCAACCTCGACCGCCAGATCACCGAGGCCTACCAGCGTCTGGCCACCACCCGGGACGCCCAGGCGCGGGATGCCAGCTTCGTCCAGAACAGCATCCTCCAGCCCCTCCAGGACCGGCGGAAGAACATCTTCGACCGTATCCGGCTGGAGATCACCCGGGTCGGCGGCACCGCACCGGCCGACCTGGACACCCTGATCAACTGCACCGCCACCCCGGCCAGCCAGACCAACGCGGGCGGCGGCCAGGCCAACAACGGCGGGCAGGCGAACAACGGCGGCCAGGCCAACAACGGCCAGACCGCCAACCCCAGCCAGAGCGCCCCCGCCAACAACGGCGGCCAGGCCGGCAACGGCGGTCAGACGGGCAACGGCGGTCAGACGGGCAACGGCGGTCAGGCCGGCAACGGCCCGAACGCGGCCGACTTCGTGGACATCACGAAGGTCCAGCCGAACGTCCCGGCGAAGCCCCGCCGGACGGGCCAGGCCTCGAACGGCACGTTCACCACGCGGTGCGGTGTCAACGCCAACGGCAACCACAACACCGACAACGTGATCGTGGCGCCCGGTGTGACCAACGGCGCGCACCACCTGCACGACTACGTCGGCAACCAGTCGAACGACGCCTTCGCGAACAACGACAAGTTCGCGGCGGCCGAGACGACCTGCCAGAACCAGCAGGACAAGTCGTCGTACTACTGGCCGGTGATCCGTCTTCAGAACGGAACGCAGGACTTCGACCAGAACAAGGACGGCGGCGGCAAGGAAGGCAACGTCGGCAAGATCCTGGTCGCCCGGCAGGCCCAGATCAAGTTCGTCGGCAGCCCGACCAGCAAGGTCACCGCGATGCCGGAGTTCCTGCGGATCATCACCGGTGACGCGAAGACCACCACCAACGGTCTGGCGAACGCCAACGCGCACTGGAGCTGCACCGGCTTCGAGAACAAGGTGCAGCTGACGACGCAGTACCCGATCTGCCCCAGGGGCAGCAGCGTGGTCCGCACCTTCGCGTTCCAGAGCTGCTGGGACGGTCAGAACATCGACAGCGCCAACCACCGCACGCACGTCGCCTTCGCCGACGCCAACGGCAACTGCGCCAACGGCTTCAAGGCGATCCCCCAGCTGACGATGCGCCTGGTGTACGACGTTCCGGCCCCGGTCATCCAGAACGGCCAGGTCAAGAACCCGTACGCGGTGGACGGCTTCCCGGAGCAGCTCCACAAGGCGGCCACCGACCACGACGACTTCATCAACGTGATGTCGGCGGCCCAGAACGCCAAGGTCGCCAACTGCATCAACCGCGGTCAGCGCTGCCAGTAACGCTACGGCGCGGCACCAGTACGGCATGAAGAACCGGCGGTGGGATCTCCCACCGCCGGTTCTTTGTGCGTCCGGCCGGTTCTTTGTGCGTCCGGCCGGTCCTTCGGCTGTCGGGGGGACCCGGGGCGTGGTCAGTGACCGGTGTGCGCCCCGTGGTCGACGCCCTGCTCGATGTCCCCGCCGAGGGTGTCGCGCAGTGCCGCGACCGTGCTGTTCTCGCCCACGGCCACCCACTTGCGGCCGACCAGGTAGTGACCGCCGTAGTCCTTGGCGGAGTTGATCCACTCGCGCTGCCCGCGGTCGGTGGCGAAGGTGGCCAGGATGAACTTGCCGGCGGCGACCTTGCACACCGCCTGGCGGATCTCGTCGGCGTCGGTCTGCATGTCGGGGGTGCACTTCACCTCGGCGGCCAGGTGCTCCAGGCTGCCGGTCGCCGTCGCCGGCACCGCCGCCTTCGTGTCCGTGGCGGTGCTGCAGCCCGCGAGCACCAGCGCCGCCACGGCGGCGGCCGCCGCGAGCATGGGTCGGGTCACCTTCATCTGTCCTCCCTGCAAGAGCCTCGTCCTGGATACGGCTGCGGCGCGCGGCGCGCTCAAACGAGGTCCAGGATGCCCGAAACCGGCCGCCGCACCTCGCGCATACGTGCGAAGGTGGGCGGATGAACCACGACTGGAACGACCGGGTGAGCGCGGCATGGGCCCGCTTCGACGACTACGCCGAGCAGGACGCGGCCGACTTCCGGGCTCTGATCGACGCGCTCGTCGCCGAACTGCCCGAGGGCAGC
Source organism: Streptomyces sp. NPDC002265 (assembly GCF_040296125.1). NCBI lineage: Bacteria > Bacillati > Actinomycetota > Actinomycetes > Kitasatosporales > Streptomycetaceae > Streptomyces > Streptomyces sp. NPDC002265. The sequence goes on from NZ_JBEOWS010000050.1 coordinate 35,457, forward strand.
CCGCTGCGCCCGTTCGAACAGGCCTGCGCCTGGGACTCCACGGGGCACTCGGACCGGGCCGTCCCCCTGTACCGGGAGGCGTTGGCGCTCGGCCTCGACGGCTACCGGGGCCGCCGGGCCCGCATCCAGCTGGCGAGCTCCCTGCGCAACATCGGCCGGGCCGAGGAGGGCGTCGCGCTGCTCACCCCCGAACTGGACGGCCCGTCGGACGAGTTGGACGACGCCGTGCGCGCGTGTCTGGCGCTGTGCCTGTCCAGCCTCGGCCGGGACCGCGAGGGCCTCTCCCTCGTCCTGGGCGCCCTGGCCCCGCATCTGCCGCGCTACCAGCGGTCGATGGGCAACTACGCACGGGCACTGGTCGAACCGCGGGCCTGACGCACGGGCCGCGCGGCGCACGGCGGGCATCGCGCGCACGACGGGCGCGGCAGGCACTGCGGGCACTGCGGGCCGCCGGGGCGGTGACCAACCACCGATTCGCTCGTTCTGCTGAACGTGCAGCCACAGCATGTCGCCCCGCGCCCCCCATCGTCCGCCACCGACGTCGACGTCGAGCAGGCCGAGGCCGCGCTCGTCGAGCACTATCCACGGCTCGTCCGGCTCGCCTATCTGGTGTTGCCGCCCGGCCTGGGCCGCGGCCGGCGGGTCCTGACCGCGCACGCCCTCGTCCAGCGTGCGCTGCCCGGCAGGCGCGCGTCCGGGCCCGCCATCCCGACCCAGTCGAAGGGCCGGGACGGCGACCCGGGTTACGCCTTCGTCCGCCGCCAGGTCGTGCGTACGGCGCTGGACGCGGGACTGCCGCTGCGCCGCGCGGCCTGGCCCAGGCGCTCCCAACTGCCCCCGCTGCTGCCCCATGTGTGGGGACTGCGCCTGTTCCCGCGGTCGGGCGGCGCCGAGGAGCTCGCCCTGGACCAGCGGCTGGCGGCGCTGTCAGGACCGGCCCGCGCCGCCCATGTGCTGCGCGGTCTGGAGCGGCTCCAGGACGGCGCCGTGCTCAGGGTGCTGAGGTCGGCGGGGGTGGCCGACCCGGACGCCGCGCTGCGCGAGGCCGGCACCGTCCCCGCGCAGTACGCGCTGTTCGAGTCGCCCGCGTTCGACCCCTGCGCGCTCCAGGCCCGGCCCACCGATCTGATGCGGCGCCGCCGGCGTTCCCGGGCCGTGCTGGCCGCGGCCGCCGCGCTCGCGGTGTGCGGCGCGCTGGTGGCCCTGCCGGGCGGCGGCTGGGGCCCCGACGGTGCCGCCGCGCCGCCGTACGCGCGCAATCCCGCGGCCGAGGCGGCCCTGGACCCCGGCAGGCTGCTGCGGGTCGCGCCGGCCGCGTGGAAGTCGTCCAGCCGCACAGACTTCTCCGTGTGGCCCGCCCGCGGCACCCTGGCCGGCGACAGCGCGCTGCTGCGCCGCGCCCTCGCCGTCTGGGCGCGGCCCGGCGGGAACGTCCGGGTCTCCGGCACCCCCGGCACCCCCACGGGCGGCCCGGCCGGACCGCCCCAGCTGCTGTACGCGGGCCCGGTCGACAACGCGCGCGTGGTGATCCTGTACGACGGTCTGCGCATCGCCCGCTACGCCGAACCGAAGGACGGCACGCAGGGCGCCGCCCTCGACTTCGCGCGGGTCGACGGCGCGACGGCCGCCGAGGCGGGCGCGGTGGTCCTCGGCCGGTCCGACGGCAACGTGCGTTATCTGACCGCGCCGTGGGTGACGAAGGCGGCCGAGCGGGACCTGACGAAGCCCTCGGCCGGCGCGATGGACCTCGGCCTGACCGGCGGGATCACCGCGCCGCTGGCCAGCCCGGCCGCCCAGACCGACAGCTGCACCTCGTGGAACGTGCTCCAGCTGACCGGCGCCGAGGGCACCAGTCTGCTGACCGACCTCGGCGAACTGGTGCCGGCCCGGCTGACCACCGGGAAGCCGACCGCGCCGCACGAGGCGACCGGGGCGAAGTCGCTGAGCGACTGGGCGCCGTTCGCGTGCTCGCTGGCCGACGCCCGGGCGCAGGGCGTGCGCTCGGTGAACGCCTGGCAGTACGCCGAGCAGCCGCTGCCGGACGCGAGCGGCACGGCCGCCTGGGTGTGCACCAGGGCCGAGACCTGGCGGGGCGACGGGCCCCGGGTGCTGGCCCAGTTCCACACCCCGGGCGGGACGTACGGCGCGATCGCGGCGCGGGCGCAGGACGTGCCGGCGTGCGGCACCCGTGATCCGCACGTGCTGGCGGGCGTGCTGTGGAAGTCGCAGACCGGCTCCTGGTACCTGCTGGCCGCGGGCAGCCGGGACACCGCGTCGATCCGTACGACGGGCGGGGTCCACGCGAGCACCCGGGGCAGCCTGCTGACGGCGCGCACGACGGACGGCGCGCAGGCCGGGCTGGAGGGAACCCTGGAGGACGGAAGGCCGGTCAGCGGGCTGCGGTGAGGAGGCGGCCCTCGCCCACGCCGACAGAGGCGGGAAGTGGGCGACCGGTGTGGGAATGGTGAACATCCGCGGCAGGACCGGTCCGTTCGGGTCCGGTTGCTGTCGGTAAAGTGTCCGTATGACTACCGGGGTTCGCCGCAGAATGGGAGTCGACGAGCGACGGCAGCAGCTGATCGGTGTCGCACTCGACCTGTTCAGCCGCCGCTCGCCCGACGAGGTCTCGATCGACGAGATAGCGGCGGCCGCAGGCATCTCGCGGCCGCTGGTCTACCACTACTTTCCCGGCAAACTCAGCCTCTACGAGGCGGCGTTGAAGCGTGCCGCGGAGGACCTGTCGGCCCGGTTCGCCGAACCGCACGAGGGTCCGCTCGGGGCACGGCTGCTGCGTGTGATGCGCCGGTACTTCGACTTCGTGGACGAGCACGGGCCGGGCTTCTCGGCCCTGATGCGCGGCGGCCCGGCGGTCCCCGCGGGCGAGTCCCGCCCGATGAGCCATGTCTCGGCGACCAACGCCCTCATCGACTCTGTACGGCAGGCCGCGTACGAGCAGATCCTGGCGCATCTGGGGGTCACGGACCCGCCCGCGCGGCTGGAGCTGGTGATCCGCTCCTGGATCTCGCTCGCCGAGTCGACCGCGCTGATCTGGCTGGACGGCCGGCGCATCCCGCGGGCGGAGCTGGAGATCCAGCTGGTGCACGACTTCGCGGCGCTCACGGCCGTGGGCGCCGCGGTCGACGACGGGATGCGCAGGCT
>NZ_JBEOWS010000051.1:0-38268 GCF_040296125.1 Streptomyces sp. NPDC002265
GTGCGACGGCCCCGGAGACCGGGCGTTTCAGGACGTGCCGCGGCCGGTGACGAAGTCGCGGGCCCTGTCCACAAGGCCGGCGCCGGGGGCGAGGAGCTTGTTCGCGGGCGGGGTGTCGGGTGCGGCGGGGTGGGGGCGGGTGGGGGCCATGGCCTTGGCCCGGCGGATCTTGTCCCCCAGATCGTCGAGTGTCTCGGGTGAACACGCCTCGCGCAGCTTGGGGAAGAGGGTGTTCTCCTCGTCCTGGATGTGGCTGGACACCTCGTCCATCAGGAGCTGCAGCAGCTGCATCCGCTGGGGAGCATCGGTGTCCGTCTTCTCCAGTTGCTTGAGGATCTTCTCGATCCGGCCGTGATCCGCGAGCTCCTTGTCCGCGAGCCGGTCGCCGCCCGCGACGTGCTTCCGGACTGCCGGGTACAGGTACTGCTCCTCGGCAACCGAATGGCGTACGAGCTCGATGGTGACCTCGTCCACGAGGTCACGCAGTTCCGGGCTCTTGCCGGTCATGGATTCGATCCGACTGAACATCTCCTCGACCTCGCGGTGGTCGGTCATCAGTTCCTCGATGATGTTTCCGCCGTGTCCCATCGCCTGTTCCGCCTCTCAGTGGTTGTTGTCAGGGCCGGATTCCTGCCCTGAGGGACAGCCATCCCCCTGCCGGGGCGGCGAAGCGATCCCGGCGCGCGGATCTCACCCGGTCGGTGGCCAATGCGGGGGAAAGTCGGGCTCGATCACGAGGGGCGTGTGTCCGATCGGGGGCGTGCCGGGAGGAGGCGGCCGATGAGCGCGCCGCCGTAGACGGTGTAGCCGACGCCGACGAGCCAGGACTGGATGACCAGGATGGTGCCGACCGCGCCGTAGGAGACCGCGTTGGTCACGATGAGCGGCGCGAAGACCAGTTTGGAGAAGAGCCGGAGGCCGGCGAAGGCCCCCACGGTCGCGACCGCGCCGGGAAGCAGCCGCAGCCAGGAGACGCGCGATTCGAGGAGGAAGTGCTGCAGCCACCAGAAGTAGAGCACGCCGCCGCACGCCCCCACCGCGACGCGAGGTGCTGTCGAGGCAGCGGTGCCGGGCCAGGGGAGGCCGCGCCATGTGCTGAGGAGGATCAGTGCGATCAGTCCGGCCAGGCCGAGAATCTGGCGCCACAGGCTGTGCCACGGGCCTGGCGGCAGCTGCCAGATCCGTTCGTAGGCGTTCTGGACGGCGGCCATCAGCGAGATGCCGAACAGGGCGAGGCCGACCAGCCCCAGCACGGTGGTGGCGCTCAGGACGGCCTGGCGGGAAGCGAAGAGTTCGTCCACCGCGGGGACCGAGCTGCCGGACACGCCGAGACCTTCGGTGATCCAGTCCGCGATCCCGCTTCCCTGGGCGGGCAACGCCGCCGCGATCACGACCAGCAGGGGCACCAGCGTGACGAGGAACAGGGTGGCGAAGGCCATCGCGCGGTGCAGCAGCTCGATTTCCCGACCGGCGCGCCACACACTCGCGGCGGCCTCTACCACCCGCCGGCACGGCTCCTTGACGAACCTCATGCTCCGTTCTCCGGCCACGGAAGCACACTTCCTTCGGCAGTACGCCGGCCTGGGAGGCCGGATCCCAGCGGTTGCGCGCTGTCGGCCGCCATCGCACGCGACGCAGAGGTCTCTGGCTGCCTGTCCCAGTCTGTCTCGGCGGCCGCCGCCTGCAACACCGCACCGCTGTGACGCAGGTCAGAGTGGGCCGCTCAGGCCGGTGATCATGTCGGTGACCTCGGAAACACCACCCCGGGCGAGCGCCTGCCGCTGCCGGTCCGCGCCGGTGCCCAGCTGGAGCAGCCCGTGCACCAGGGCCCGGACCTCCCGTGCGTCTCCCGCATCCTCCAGGGCCCGGCCGACGTGACGCATCAGGCGGCAGACCACGTCTCCGGCGCGTCGCCGTAGGCCGTCCGGGTCGATCAGGTCGCCGGAAAGTCCGGGCCGGGCGGCCTGCCACATCGTCGCCTCCAGCAGTTCCGGGTCGGGCTGCCGGACCGGCTCGCCCCCGACGCTGTCCCACATTGCGTGCTGTACGAGGGCCCGCACGACACCGGCGGACATCACGGCCTCGTCGGTACGCAACTGGACGTCGAAGCAGCGGACCTCGATCGTCGGACAGCGCTCGGACAGTCCGGCCTGCCAGTAGAGCCGGCCGGTGTCGGCGATGACGCCGCCGTCCAGCAGGTGCTGGACCCGTCGGTCGTAGTCGAGGTCGTCGACGAAGAACGGCGGAACGCCGCTGACCGGCCACCGGACGTTTCCGCCCTCCGGGCCTCATTCGGGCTCGGAGGGGACTTCGGGTCGATGACCGGCAACCGGCTCTCGCCCGGTCAACTGGGCGCCCGGGAGGCCATGTTCAGCGGCATCGCCCACCTGTCGTGCGGCCAGGGGGCGTACGGCGGACGGGAGCGACCTCTGGACGACGTCTGCCAGGCGGTCGGCTGACGACGGCCGCCCGGCCGCCCGCCGTCGTGAACTCGCCATCCGGGAGCATGAATCAGCCGGAACGCGACAGGTTTCATAGTTTCCCTATCGGATTACTAGGAAAAGTGTTGACGGTGGTCGAAGAGGAGAGTGAGGATGACGAAGCCGACGCATCGCCGCACCCCCACGCCGCCTCGCCGGGCATCGCGTCGCCCTTTCCCCCCCTGAAAGAAGACGCCATGACCACAGCACTGAGCTGCAGCGACAGCCGCACCCGCGGCCGCATGAAGCGGGCGAGGACGTAACCGGTGAAGGCGGACGAGGTGACCGACACGGGGACCGGACGGACCGACTGGCTGCACATAGCCCGTGAGATGGCGGACGACCTGGCCACGGACGCGGCCGAGCGCGAACAGGCCGCCAAGGCACCGCTCGACGAGGTGGCGCGGCTGCGCGAGTCGGGACTGCTGACACTGCCGGCGGCGGCCGATCTCGGGGGAGGCGGCGCGGACTGGCGTACGACCTACGCGGTCGTCCGGACGGTCGCCGCGGCCGACGGCGCCATCGGCCACCTGCTGGGCAACCACTACTTCCTGTCCCGCAGCGCCCGGTTCTTCGCCGACCGCACCCGTGCCGACCTCGTCGAGCGGGAGTCGGCGGCGGGGCAGTGGTGCTGGGGAGGCGGGATCTCCTCACACGAACCACCGCTCATCCTGACCCCCACCTCGGGCGGCTATCTGCTCAACGGCTACCAGAGGTATGCCACCGGAGTCGGTATCGCCGACCGGCTCGTGGTCCGCGCCGCCAGGTACGGCACCGGAGAACCATGGGCCGTCCTGGTCGACCCCGCCCGCCCGGGCGTCGTGAGCGGCAGCAGCGGGGACGCCTTCGGCCAGCGCCTGGCGGCCGGCGGCGGCGTGCAGTTCGATTCCGTGCCGGTCGCCGCCGACGATGTGCTCGGCACCCTCTCACCGGACGAGGGCGTCCTGTCACCTTTCGCCTCCCTGGCCGCGCCGACCGCGCGTCTGGTCTCCGTCCAGTTCTGTCTCGGCGTGGCCGAGGGCCTGCTGGCCGAGGTGCGCGAGTGCGGAAGGGGCATGAGGTCCTCCTGGCAGCCGTTCTCGCCCGAGCCCTGGCCGGACGGCCCGCCGCAGGATCCGCACGCGCTGACCGTGTACGGCGAGCTCACCGTCGTCGCACGTGCCGCCTCCGCCCTCGCCGGGCAGGCGGTGGACGCCCTGGTGCGCGGCCTCGAACAAGGCGAGGAACTCGACTACGAGGAGTGCGCGGAGATCGCCGTCCTCGCCAGCGTGGCCGAGTCGGCCTCCTCCCGGGCCGCGCAGGAGATCACCACGCGTGCCCTGGACGTCATCGGCGCCGACGCCGCCTCCGCACGGCACGGCTTCGACCGCTTCTGGCGCAACGCCCGCACCCACACCCTGCGCGAGCCGGTCGCCCACAGACTGCGCGAGGTGGGCGACTACTTCCTCAACGGCGCGCACCCGCCCTTCGCCCTTCCCGCCTGACCAGGGGCGACCGGTGCGGGGGCGCACACGGCAGTGAGGGATACTGGCAGCATGCGGATCTCGGCGCGGGCGGACTATGCGGTGCGGGCGGCACTGGAACTGGCCGCCGCGGGGAGCGAGGCCTCGCTCAAGGCCGAGGCGATCGCTGCGGCGCAGGGCATCCCGCACAAATTCCTGGAGGGCATCCTCGGCGATCTGCGCCGGGGCGGTCTCGTGGTCAGCCAGCGGGGTGGCAACGGCGGCTACCGGCTCGCCCGCCCGGCGGAGTCGATCGCCATCGCCGACGTCATCCGCGTCGCGGACGGCCCCCTGGTCTCGGTGCGGGGAGTACGCCCGCCGGAGCTCTCCTACTCCGGTCCCGCGGAGTCGCTGCTGCCGCTGTGGATCGCCGCGCGCGCCAACGTCCGCAAGATCCTCGGCGAGACCACCCTGGCCCACGTGGCCTCGGCCAAGCTGCCCGACCAGGTCCTGAGCCTCGCGGAGGACCCCGAGGCCTGGACGAATCCCTGACCGGCGTCGGCCTCGCCGGCCGCACGGCAGGTCGCGGTCACAGCGTCCGCATCGCGTAGGCCCTGACGTCCGCGTCCGAGTCCGTCGTCGCGGTGGCCAGGGCTGCTCGGGCGTCCTCGACGGCACGGTGCCGGGTCAGGGCCAGTACGGCGGCCTTGCGGACGTCGGCGTTTCGGTCGCTGAGGGCCTTGGCGAGGGCCGGGACGGCGAGGCCGGAGTCCGCGGCGGACAGAGCGGTGGCGGCGCCGGCCCGGACCTGCCAGGCCGGGTCCGACAGGGCCGCCTCGGCGCGGTCGGCCAGGGCCGACGGGCAGCCCCTCGTGCCCAGAGCCTCGTAGGCCGCCCCGCGCACCAGGGCGTCGGGATCGTCGACGAGCGCGGAGAGGGCCGAGCGGGCCATGTCCGAGCCCGTGTCCATCGTGGCCAGGGTCTTGGCGATCGTGACGCGGACCTCGCGGGACGGATCGACGGATGCTGCGCGGGCCACCTCCGCACAGGCGTCGACCGACACCAGCGCGCGCACGGCCGCGATGCGTACGGCGATGTCGCGGTCCGCCAGCGAGGGCGCGAACAGCTCGGCGTCACCGAGCCGCAGGGCACGCAGTACGTCCAGTGCTGCGGCGCGGACCGTGGGGTCGGCCGCGGACAGGGCGGCGGCGAGGCCGTCGCGCAGGGCCGGTTCCGGCGGCAGCGTCTCGGTCAGTTCGCGCAGTGAGGCCACGGCGGCGGCGCGTACGCCGGCGTCGGGATCGGCGAGTGCGGAAGCCAGTGCCGGTCCGGTGCCCGGTGGCACGGTCTCCGTCAGGACCGTGACGGCCGTCCGGCGCACGCCGGCGTCGGGGTCCGTCAAATAGCCGGTGAGCACGCGGAGATCGGGCTCGCCCTCGGCGAGCAGGAGGAGTTCCAGCAGGCGAGGTGTGGCCTGCGCGTCGGCGTCGGCCAGAGGTTGGGCGGTGGTGCCGGCCACAGTGGGTTCGTGCCGCAGTGCCACCGGCGCCGCTTCCCGGGCCCCTGCCGTCGCCACGTGTTCCGGGTCGACCTCGCCCAGGTGCCGGGAGGGTCCGCCGGCCGGGGTGAAGCCGTCGACGGGGACCAGGTAGGCAGCCACGGGACGGGCCGTGAACTCCATCGCGCCGGAGGGGGACTTGTACAGATCGAGGTGGTGGAACCAGGACGCGTCGTCACGCCGGGGGTGGTCGACGCGGTCGTGGTAGAGGCCCCAGCGGGACTCGGTGCGGGCCAGGGAGGCGCGTGCGGCCATCTCCGCGCAGTCGCGGATGAAGGTGACCTCGGCGCAGCGCATGAGTTCGTGGGGGGTGCGGGCGCCCATCGCGGCGATGTCGTCCCGCATCCGCTCGAAGGCCTCCAGGGCGAGGGAGAGCCGGGCGCCGGACTTGGGCGGGGCGACGTAGTCGTTGACGAAGCGGCGCAGCTTGTACTCGACCTGGGGCTGCGGTGGACCGTCCGGGTTGCGCAGCGGGCGGTAGATCAGCTCGTGCGCCTCGCGCAGCTGGTCGCCGGCCAACTCGCCCTCGTAGGCCCGGTACCGGGACGCGTCCGCTCCGGCCAGGTCGCCGAAGACGAACGCGCCGATCATGTAGTTGTGCGGTACGCAGGCCAGGTCGCCGGCGGCGTACAGGCGCGGGACGGTCGTACGTGCGTGGTCGTCGACCCGTACGCCCGAGGCCGAGTGGCCGCCGCACAGGCCGATTTCCGAGATGTGCATCTCGACGTCGTGGGTGCGGTAGTCGTGGCCCCGGCCGGCGTGGAAGGTGCCTCGGGTGGGGCGCTCGGTCGAGTGGAGGATCGACTCCAGGGCCGCGACCGACTCCTCCGGAAGGTGGCTCAGCTTCAGGTAGACCGGGCCGCGGTCGCTCGCGGTCTCGGCTGCGAACTCGGCCATCATCTGGCCGGACCAGTAGTCGGAGTCGACGAAGCGTTCACCGTGCCGGTTGACCTGGTAGCCGCCGAAGGGGTTGGCGACGTAGGCGCAGGCGGGCCCGTTGTAGTCCTTGATCAGCGGGTTGATCTGGAAGCACTCGATGCCGGTGAGTTCGGCGCCCGCGTGGTAGGCCATCGCGTAGCCGTCGCCCGCGTTGGTGGGGTTCTCGTAGGTGCCGTAGAGGTAGCCGGAGGCGGGCAGTCCGAGCCGGCCGCAGGCGCCGGTCGCCAGGATCACGGCGCCCGCGCGCACCACCACGAACGCGCCGGTGCGGGTGTTGAGGCCGGCCGCCCCCACCGCCCGCCGGTCCTCGCCCTCGCCCGCCGTCAGCACCCGCACCGGCATCACCCGGTTCTCGATGCGGATCCGCTCGCGCATCTCGCGCCGCCGCAGCTGCCGGTACAGGACCTTCTTGACGTCCTTGCCCTCCGGCATCGGCAGCACGTAGGAGCCGGAGCGGTGGACCTGGCGGACGGCGTACTCGCCGTGCTCGTCCTTCTCGAACTTCACGCCGTACGACTCCAGCCGCTGCACCATGGCGAAGCCGCGGGTGGCGGTCTGGCGGACGGTGGACTGGTCGACGATGCCGTCGTTGGCGCGGGTGATCTCGGCGACGTAGTCGTCGGGTTCGGCGCGACCGGGGATGACGGCGTTGTTGACGCCGTCCATGCCCATCGCGAGGGCGCCGGAGTGGCGCACGTGCGCCTTCTCCAGCAGCAGGACGTCGGCGCCGTGCTCGGCGGCGGTCAGGGCCGCCATGGTGCCGGCGGTGCCGCCGCCGATGACGAGGACGTCGCAGGTCAGTTCCTCGGCGTCGGTGAGGGCGGGGAGTTGCAGGGTCGGGGAGGGGGTGTTGGCGCGAGGGTTCACCGGGGTGCCTTTCACGTGCCGAGCGAGGTGAGGACGTCGCGGCGCAGGGCCACGCGGGCCGGGTCGTCGTGGGCCGTGCGCTCGCGTGGGTGCGGCACGTCCCGTACGGAGAGCAGGCGGCCGGCGCCGAGCAGGGCCACGCGGTCGCCGAGGAACAGGGCCTCGTCCACGTCGTGGGTGACGAAGACGACTGTGGCGCCCGTGCCCCGCAGCACCTGCACGAGCAGGTCCTGCATGCCGGCCCGGGTCTGGGCGTCGAGGGCGCCGAACGGCTCGTCCATGAGGACGGCGCGCGGACGCCCGGCCAGCGCGCGGGCCAACTGGGCGCGCTGGCGCTGCCCGCCGGAGACGCGGTGGGGCAACTGGTGGGAGTGGTCGGCGAGTCCGACCCGGGCCAGCCACTCCTCGGCCTCGACGCGGCGTTCGCGGCGCGCGACACGGCGGACGGCGAGCGGGAGTTCGACGTTGGCGCGCAGGGTGCGCCAGGGCAGGAGGGCGTCCTCCTGGAAGACCAGGGCGCGTTCGGCGGAGGGCCCGGTCAGGGGATGCCCGTCCTGGTCGATCGCTCCGGCCAGCGGGGGCAGCAGGCCCGACAGGCTGCGCAGCAGGGTCGACTTGCCGCAGCCGGAGGGGCCGACGACGGTGAGGATCTCACCGCGCGCGATGTCCAGGTCGACGCCGGCCAGGACGGGGGCGTCGGGGCGGCCGAGCGTCGCGGCGTGCAGGGTGAGCCGGGTACCGCGTACGGACGACGGCGCCCGGTCCGCCGCACGCGGTTCGTGCTCGGTCTCAGACGAGGTGCTCATCGCGTGCCTCCTCGGTGTCGGAGGGGTGTTCGGTGCGGCGTACGGCGGCGGGGGCCCGGCGGGCCGGCGTGAGCGGGCGCGGCGTCGGCCGGGTTGCGGGGACGTACGACGTGCGAGGCAGCCAGCGGGTCAGTCGGCGGCCCGCCAACTCGACGGCCGTGGAGGTGAGCCAGCCGAGGAGGCCGATCGTGACCATGCCGACGAAGACACCGGGGTAGTCGACGATCGTGTAGTCCTGCCAGGTGCGGTAGCCGACGCCGTACTGACCGGAGATCATCTCGGCGGAGATCACACAGATCCACGAGACGCCGATGCCGACCGACAGACCGCCGAAGATGCCGGGCAGCGCGCCCGGCAGGACGACCGAGCCGAGGATGCGCCACCGGCCGCCGCCCATCGTGAGCACGGCCTCCTCCCACACGGGGGTCAGCGCCCGTACGGAGTGCCGGGTGGAGACCAGGACCGGGAAGAAGGCCGCGGTGAACGTGATGAAGACGATGCCCTGTTCGTTGGAGGGGAACAGGAGGATCGCCACGGGCACCAGGGCGATCGCCGGGATCGGGCGGATCATTTCCAGCAGGGGGCCCAGGAGGTCCTCGGCCAGGGGCGAGCGGGCCACGAGCACGCCGACCGCCACGCCCAGCACCGCTGCCAGCAGGAAGCCGGTGGCGATGCGGGTCAGGCTGTCGGTGAGGTCCTTCCAGTAGTCCGCCCCGCCGAGGCGGTCGGCGAAGGCGTGTGCCACGTCGGTGACGGTGGGGAACTGCGAGAAGCGCAGCCACAGGTCGATGTCCAGGCCGGTCAGCAGCTGCCAGAGGCCGAGGGCGGCCGCGACGGCGCCCACCCGCAGCGCGTACCGGCCGATCGGCGGCAGCGGCCGCCGGTGGCGGACCGCTCGCGGCGCGGGCCGGCTCACGCGGCACGCTCCAGGGCCTGGGCGTACGTGATCACGCGGGCACCGCCGTGCGCGAGGACGTACGCCTGCGCGGTCGCCGGGGCGACGAACGGCAGGAGCCGGTCGCCGTCGGCCACCCAGAGGGCCTTGTCGGCGAACCACAGGGTGCCGGTGGTGGCGTCGGGCACGTAGGCGGCGCGGATGCCGCCGGGGTGCGCGGCCACGTAGGCCAGCAGCTGTGCCGGGGACGCGAAGGACTTGGTCTCCCGGGCGCCCTTCGGCCATGCCTCGCTCGCGGCGGCGGGCGGCACGGCGGCGAGCTGCTTCGCGTACGAGGCCCCGAGGGCCTTCTTCACATAGTGGTCGTCGACGAAGGAGTCCACGTCGATGTCGTCGGTCAGCTTCGCCGCCTTCAGGACCGACACGTCCTGCTTCAGCGCGGAGACGAGCTGCGGCTTGACGGCCGGGTCGAAGGTGGCGATGCCGTGGGCGCCGTTGTAGAGGTAGACGACCTCGGCGGGCAGGCCGGTGGCCTCGGCGACCTTCTCGGCGGCGGCCACGGGACGGGAGTTGAGGTAGGCGGTGGCCTCGACCTGGGCCTTGAGGAAGGCCTCCAGTACGGCAGGCCTGTTCCTGGCGAAGTCCTCGCGGGCGGTGACGCCGTGGAAGGTGGGCAGGTTCAACTGGGCGCCGTCGTAGAGGGCTTTCGCCCTGCCCTGGTAGGTGAGCAGGCCGGGCCAGGCGACGAACTGCGAGAGGGCGTCCACGCTGCCCGCGGCCAGGGCCGAAGCACCCACGGCGGGCTGCTGGTTGAGCTTCTCGACGCCGTCGTCCGGGTCGATGCCGGCGCGCTGCAGGGCCCGTACGAGGGTGCCGTCGGCGGCGGAGCCGACGCTCGTGGAGACCTTCTTGCCCTTCAGGTCCTTCAGGGAGGCGAGCTTGGAGTCGGGCGAGGTGACGATGGTGTTGAGGCCGCCGCGGAGGTTGTAGCCGGTGACGGAGACCAGCCGGGTGGGGCGGTTCAGCTGTTTGCCGCGGGCGGCGTTGATGAGCAGCGGGAAGTCGCCCATCGAGCCGATGTCGATCTTCCCGGCGGTCATCTGGGCGGTGATCGGGGCGCCGGTGGCGTAGTCCTGCCAGTCGACCTTGTAGGTGCGGCCGTCGCCGAGGGAGTTCAGCTGCTTCTCGAAGTAGCCGAGCGAGCGCAGGAGGGTTCCCGCGGTGACCGTGTTGATGGTCTTGGACTGGTAGCCGACAGTGACCGTGACGATGGAGCCGTCGGCGCCCGCCGCATCGCCGCCGCAGGCGGTCAGCGGCGCGAGGAGCAGAGTGGCGGCTGCGGCAAGTGCGGTGCGTTTCATGGCAGTTCGGCCTTTCACCGGAGCAGGTAGGGCATGTTGACCGTGACGGCCCCGGTGGGGCAGCGGGCCGCGCACGGGCCGCAGTACCAGCACTCGTCGACGTGCATGTACGCCTTGCCGCTGCTGTCGTCGATGGCGAGGGAGTCCAGTGGGCACATGTCCACGCAGAGCGTGCAGCCGTCGATGCACTTCGACTCGTCGATGGTCACGGGCACGTCGGCCCGCTGGGGCGCCAAGGGCATGGCTGTCTCCAGGAATGTGCGCGAAGGGGGTTGTTACCGGGAGCGGTGCAGCAGACCGCTCATCGAGATGCGGTCGCCGCGGAAGCGGATGAATTCCAGGTCGACGGGCCGCCCGTCGGCGAGGTACGTGAGGCGTTCCAGCATCAGCACGGCCGTACCACGCGGTGCCTGCAGTACGGCGGCGGAGTGGGCGTCCGCGTTCACCGCCTCGATGCTGATCTCGGCGTGACCGAGCGGGGTGCCGGTGAGCGTCTCCAGGAGCCGGAAGATGTCCGTGTTCTCCAGGTCCTCGCCGAGCAGGGCGGTGCCGAAGTCGAGCGGGATGTAGGTGAGGTCGAGGGACAGGGGCAGGCCGTTGAGCCGGCGCAGACGTTCGATGTAGAGGACGTCGGTGCCGGGCGGGACGTGCAGGCGGTCGGCCACCGGGGACGGGGCGGGGACGGGGCCCACGGTGCGGACCTCGTTGGTGACCTGGCCGTGTTCGCGCAGGGTTTCCGCGAGGCCCATCAGCCGGTCGAGTCCGTGCGGGTACTTCCGGGCCACGACGACCGTGCCGACGCCGGGGAGGCGTTCGACCAGGCCCTCTGCACGCAGCAGGTCGAGGGCCTGGCGGACGGTGTTGCGGGAGGCGCTGTAGTCCGAGGCGAGGGTCGTCTCGTGCGGCAGCGCGCGGTCCGGGAACCCTCCGGCCAGGAGCTGGTGGCGGATCAGGTCGGCGAGCTGGCGGGCCCGGTCCGCACGCAGCCGTCGCCGCGCGCGGTGGGCGGCGACGGTGCTCGCGCCCTGGTCGGCGTGGTCTCGGACACGGTCGGCGGGTGACATGTTTCGGACCATACCTATCTGGTAGGGAAAGCGGTGTTGCCGCAGTGTTGCGCCACCTGACACATGACCAGATGGCCATCTGACCAGCGGTTTCGTCGCACAGACAGCAAGATCTGCCAGCGCCGGGGGCTGCCCACGCCGGCCGGTGAAGCGAGCGGCGCGAGACGTCTCCCAGCTGCTCCACCTGCGCCCCGAGACCGCCAGGATCCGCCTCCCGCGCACACGACGGCACCGGCTCGCGTGCGGCGATGGCGCTTGTGCGGGCCGGTGCTGTCGTGTGCGCGTGGCCGACGGCCGGGCGCACGCTCTGTGTCGAGGGGGATCCGTTCGTTCAGCGGGTGACCAGCAGGCCACGGCTGCGCAGCACCCACCGCTCCAGCGGGCTGAAGATCAGCAGGTCGATGGCGATGCCGACGAGCAGGATCAGGAAGATGGCCAGGAACACCTGCGACATGCTGGAGTTGTTGCGCCCGTTCTCCAGCAACTGGCCCAGGCCGACGCCGAGATCGGGCGAGGAGGCGATGATCTCGGCGGCCATCAGCGACCGCCAGGAGAACGCCCAGCCCTGCTTGAGCCCGGCCACGTAGCCGGGCAGTGCCCCCGGCATCACGATGTGCCGCGCCTCGCGCAGGCCGGTCGCGCCCATGGTCCGGCCGGCCCGCAGGTACAGCGGCGGGATCTGGTCGATGCCCGCCACCAGGCCGTTCGCGATGGACGGGACCGCGCCGAGCAGGATCACGGCGTACATCATCGAGTCGTTGAGGCCCAGCCAGATCACGGCGGGCGGTACCCAGGCCACCGACGGCAGGGACTGCAGGCCCGACAGGATGGGGCCGATGGCCGCTCGCACGAAGGACACCCGGGCGACCAGCAGGCCGAGTGGCGTACCGAGGGCGAGCGCCAGCAGGAAGCCGAGCAGACCGCGCGAGACGCTGGTCCAGATGTAGTCGAGCAGAGTGCCCCGGAGCCAGGCTTCGCGCACCTCGCCCCACACGGCGGAGGGCGCGGGCAGCTTGTAGTCGGGGGCGACGTGCGCCCACACCAGCAGTTGCCAGACGACCAGCACCAGTGCCACCGCGGTGACAGGGGGCAGGACCTTGCGTATCAGGGTCTCGCGCAGCGGCGCACGTCCGGTCTGTACGGCGTCCAGGGCGTCGAGCCCGGCCTCGACTCCCGCGAGATCACCCGGCGTCCGGGCGCCCCGGACGGCCGTGGAGCCGTCCTTCTCGGTGTCGGTGTCGGTGCCGGTGTCAGTGCTGGCCATGGCGGCGGATCTCCCCACGCAGTTCTTCGGTGATCTCGACGGACAGTTCGGCGACCGCGCTGTCCTCGATGCGGCGGGGCTGCGGAATACCGACCGTCCACTCCCGGGCGATCCGTCCCGGCCGGGAGGACAGCAGGACGACGCGCTGGGCCAGTCGTACCGCCTCGCGCACGTTGTGCGTCACGAACAGCACCGACACCCCCGTCTCCTGCCAGATGCGGGTCAGTTCGTCGTGCAGGACGTCCCGGGTGATGGCGTCCAGAGCCGCGAACGGCTCGTCCATGAGCAGCAGCCGGCTGTCCTGGGCCAGCGCCCGGGCCAGCGCGACGCGCTGGCGCATACCGCCCGACAGCTCGTGCACCCGCTTGCCGTACGCGCCCTCCAGCCGTACGAGTGCCAGCAGCCGGTGCGCCTCCTGACGGCGCTCGGGCTTGGCGACCCCGCGCAGTTTCAGCGCGAGTTCGATGTTCTTGCCCGCGGTCAGCCACGGGAACAGGGCGTGCTCCTGGAACATCAGGGCGGGCCGGCCGTCCGTGCTGATCGAGCCGGCGGACGGCCGGTCCAGTCCCGCGACCAGGTTGAGCAGGGTGGACTTGCCGCAGCCCGAGGCCCCCAGGAGG
This sequence comes from Streptomyces sp. NPDC002265, assembly GCF_040296125.1. NCBI lineage: Bacteria > Bacillati > Actinomycetota > Actinomycetes > Kitasatosporales > Streptomycetaceae > Streptomyces > Streptomyces sp. NPDC002265. The sequence goes on from NZ_JBEOWS010000051.1 coordinate 13,297, forward strand.
GTGACGAACTCGCCCGGTGCGACATCGAGCGTGATGTCGTCCAGCACGAGCTGTGATCCGCCGGGCGTGCCCTGGGCGGGGAAGGACTTCGAGACGTGCTCGATGCGGGCGGCGTGCGACACCGTCCTGGTGTCCTCGGCCATGCCGGTGAACGTGGCGGCCATGGTCGTCACCTCCTGTGGACTCGTCGGGAACGGTTGTCGTTACTTCGTGCCGAGACCGGCGTCGTCGACCGTGTCCTTGCCCTCGGCCTTGAGGACCTTGTTGAGCGGAGTGAGGTCGTAGATGCCCTTCAGGTCGGGCTTGTCCAGCAGGCCCGCCTTGACCGCGTGCTCGGCCTCGGTGTTGAGGGTCGAGGCCAGCGGGTCGTCGAGGAACGCGATGGACTTCCAGGCCGGGTCGACGACGTCGGTGGGCAGCGCCTTGCCCGACAGCTTCTCCAGCGCCGCGTTGGCGGAGGCCTTCGCCTTCTCGGGGTTGGCGTTGATCCACTCGTTCGTCTTCACCGAGCCGCGCAGTACGGCCTCGACGACGTCCGGATGCTCCGTCAGGAACTTCTGCGAGACGATGATGTTCGTGATCACGAACTGCTTGTCGGGCCACAGCGTCGACTCGTCGAGCAGCACCTTGGCGCCCTCGGCGACCAGCTTCGACGCGGTCGGCTCCGGCACCCAGGCGCCGTCGATGGAGCCGGACTTGTAGGCGTCCGGGGTGATCTTGTTGTCGGTGCGGACCACGGAGACGTCGCCCTTGCCGCTCTCGGCGTCCACCTTCCAGCCCTGGTCCGCGATCCAGTTGAGGAACGCGACGTCCTGGGTGTTGCCGAGCTGAGGTGTGGCGATCTTCTTGCCCTTGACGTCGGCCAGGGACTTGATCTTCTTCGGGTTGACGACCAGCTTCACGCCGCCGGAGGCGGAACCACCGATGATCCGCAGGTTCTTGCCGCCCGACTTGGTGTAGCCGTTGATGGAGGGGGAGGGGCCGATCCAGCCGATGTCGATGGACCCGGCGTTCAGCGCCTCGATCTCGGAAGGACCGGCGTTGAAGGTCGACGCCTTGATCGTGGTGCCGCCGAGCTCCTTCTGGAACAGGCCTTCCTGGACGCCGACCAGAGCGGTGCCGTGCGTCAGGTTGGGGAAGTAGCCGATCTTCACTTCGTCGGCGGAGAGCTTCTTGGCGCCTGCCGCAGCAGCCGGGGTCTGCTTGCCGTCGTCGGTCGATGCGGAGCCGTAGCCGCACGCGGTGAGCAGGAGCGGAAGCGTAGCCAGGGCGGCGAGGGTGCGCAGGGTGGTGAGCGGTCTTGCGGCAGACACGGAGGTGTCCTCTCAGAGAAGGAGGGGGCATCAAGGAGGTGCGGAATTGCGTGCTGCGATCTCAGACGGGCCGACAGATGGCGCTGGACGTACGGGCGAAGTCGATGTGACGACGCGAGGTCAGCACGGGCAGCCCTCGGTCTGCGCAGCTGAGCGCTCCCACGGCCACCCCCTGATTCCTAGTTTTCCTACCTGGTTGCTAGGGATCGTGGCAGAACGCGGCACCCACCCCAAGAGGGTAATCACATTATGGACAGAACGATCTCAACATTCGGGATCCATGGCCATTGGTCCAGCGTGTCAACGGTTTTCCCGGACACCCGTCCAGGCGGAACGTCATCGACCTGGTGTGTCCGGTGTGACCGGTGTGCCCGGTGAACGGGTTCCCGACCCTGAAGGGCCGGTCATGCTTCGGACATCCCGGATACCCGGAACTGCTGCATTCCGGCGTGAAATGAAACTAATGTGTCGGGCGATGGCTGGGCCTCACGGCCCGGTCGTAGCACGGTAGTTGGCATCCCGAGGGACTCGTCGTCCCGCGTTGCTGCGGGCAGAAGACGGTGGCCGACGGTCGGGCTTGCCGAGCGGAACCGCACCGACGCCGGGGGAGTGGTCGATCGTGGAGAGTGGGTCACCCCCGCTGAATCTCGTTCCTGCACCACCTGTGTCCCAAAGGCCGGGCAGCAGAGACGTAATACGGCTTTCACAGCCGGGGCTTCCAGGCTTCCCCCGGCGAGCCGAAGAACGTGACGGTTGCGCACGACGTACGAACAGACGCCGGTCCCTCCGCCCATGCCTGCCGGCATAGCCGCCGACTGCCCGCACCGGGGCACGAGGGGGCGGCATGGCTGAGCCGGGATCCGTCATCGGAGACGGCGGACGTGATCGCCGGACAGAGGCTGTGCCGGGCCGGCCCCAGCGGCCGGACGGAACACGCGGCCCCGGCAGCGATTCCCAGGCATTGGCCGAGGCCATCCGTACCCCACTGCGGTCCGGCAGAGCCCATCTCGTCGCGGTCGTCAGCGCGACCGCCGGCACCGGCAAGACCACGACCACCGCCGCCCTGGGTGCCGTCCTCGCGTCCGAGCGGGACGACCGGGTCGTCGCCGTGGATCTCGGCGGCGGTGAGCTGCCCGCCTGTACCGCCGCGCACAGGATCGACGCGCGTGTGCGGGACCTGACCGCCGGCCTCGTCGACGACGGCTTCGACGTCCTGAGGTTCACTCTGCGCACGCCGTGGGGACTGGAGGTTCTCGACACCGACGCCCTCATCACCCCTCCGGGCAGGCCACTCGACGCGGCCGCCTACAGCAGCGTCCTCACCGTTCTCAGCCCGTACGCCATCGTGCTGACCGACTGCGCCACCGGAGTGGAGGGCCTCGCCACCTTCGTCGCGCTGACAAAGGCCGACCAGCGGATATTCGTCAGCGACCTGTCCGAGGCGGGTGTCGCCGCCACCCGCGACGCGCTGGCCGCCTACGGGTACCTCGCCGATCGCAGCCACGTGGTCCTGACCGGAACGCGCGGCAGCGGCCCCATGCTGTCCGTCCGGGAAGCCGTCGAGCGGCTGCGTGAAGCCTGCCGCAGCGTCGTCGTCGTACCGTTCGACGGCCGGCTTGCGGACGGTGCCGGTGAGGGCCTGGCGAGCATGCGGGACGGAACCCGGGAGGCGTACCGCGTCCTGGCGGCGGCTGTCGTCGAGGGCTTCAACCGGACGCGAACGTGGACGCCGGACCCGGGCGCCGGTATGCCGGGCGGAATCCAGGGCCGACCTCCCCAGCCGCAGTCTCACTACGGTGGACCGCAAACGGAAGCCGCCCGGCCGGCCATGGACATGGGCGGAGGCCGTCCGGGCGACGGCTACGAGTCGTACGGGGTGCAGGATCCGTACGGGCACGACGACACGGCGGCGAGCCCCCGGCCGTCCCCTGCCCCCGAGGACGTGCGCGCCCGGCTCACCGCCCTCCAGCAGGGAACAGCCTCGGCGCGCGGCGCCGCCGGCAGTACGTGGGGGCGCGGCGCTGCGGTCAGGCCCGCCGGCTACGACAGGGCCGAATTTCCTGCGTCGGGCGGGTCGGACACGTCCCCGGCCACGCCCATCGAGCCGACGTATCCGGCAGTGCCGCCCGGCGCGACCGGCACCAGCTCTCCGACACCCGCCACGCCGTCGTACGGCGGACAGCAGCAGATGGGCCCGGCGATGGCCGGGCCGACGCAGCCGGACCGTCCGCAGACCACGGCGCCGACGTGGGGCTCCCCGACCGGCCAGGACCACGAACCGGACGCCTACGGGCAGGCATCGTTCAACGGATCCGCCGGCGCGTACTACTCCCTTCAGTCGTACGGCGACGGGACGGGGCCGGACCGAGGTGATGTCGGCCGGCCCGGTCCGCCGACGTCCTTCGGCTTCGGCCGCCACAACGCCGGGTCTCCCCAACCCGGACCGGAAAGGCGGGGTACGACGGGGGCCGGGGCCGAGGACGAGGGCACCTCGCGGACGGCCGGGGGCCTGGGCGGACGACAGAGCGGCCGCCGTGACAGTCCCGCGACGGGCGGGGTCACTGCATCGGGACTGCCCAGACGTGTCCCCAGAACCGAACTGATTCCAGGCGACGCTGCTCCCGGACCAGGAGTCTCACGCGCACCGGAGGATGTACGCGGCCGGCTCGACAATCTACGGCGCCGCGTCGAGCAGCGACGTCAGGCGGGAACGGGACCGAACGAGCAGGATCCGGGCACGGACGACCACGCCTTGGGGGGAGCGAGCCCCGCCCCAGGCGGCATCGGATCGCCGTCGAGACGCCTGCTGGGACGCGGCGCCCTGGTCGGCGACCACCTCGGTTCGTCATACAGCGGTTCGTCACAAGGCGGTTCGTCACAAGGCGGATTGTCACAAGGCGGTGCGTTACTCAGCGGCGGACCGGCTCCCGCGCCGGCCCTGTCGGCACCCTGGATTCGAGCCGAGCCTGCACCCGTCCCGCCCGCGGACGGAATCGACCCACTGGCCGAACCGCACCACCTCATCGCCGAACTGGCGGAGCAAGCCGCTCCGAACCGTGAGGTGCCGCTCCACGTACAGATCGCCCGACGGCCCGGCCAGGACGGGGCCGGCGTCCTCATGCGGCCGTTCCCCCTGCCCGAGAAGGGCGCACGACTGACGATCACCGTCACCGCGCCCGGCCTGCACGCGCCGGGGGACCTCCAGCAGCAACTCGTCGTGTATCCGGGACGGGACTCCGACGTCCTGTACTTCGGCCTGCGCACCCTGCACCCGGGCCTCCACCAGGTGATCGTCCGCGCCTTTCACCACGGCACGTACCTGGGAGCGGTGCACTGCCAGATCTCGGTGACGGAAGGAGGGGTGACCAGGGACGGGCCGCGGCGCCGTGCCCTGCTGCCCGGAATCGCCTTCGCGCCCGGAGAGGTCACCCTGCAGGTGCACCGCAACATCGAGGACGGATCGCTGAGCTTTCAGCTGCTGAGCGAGACCTGCTATCCACCCGAACAGTTCCGTTTCCGGGGCGGCGACCCGCGCCAGGCCGCCGAGCAGATCTACGCCCAGCTGCGCGAGGCCGCCGGCCGGGCCGGACCCGGTTCACGCGCCGACACGGCCGGACTCCGCGGCCGGCTCAAGAATCAAGGCGTCCAGCTGTGGAAGTCGACCGTGCCGGAGGCCGTACAACGACAGTTCTGGGAGCAGGCCGACCACATCACCTCCTTCACCGTCCTCGGCGAGCACGATTTCGTGCCGTGGGAGCTGCTCTACCCGCTCGAGCCGCATCGTGACAACGGCTTCCTCGCCGAGTGGCTGCCCGTCGTACGCCGCGTCTTCCGCCAGGACCGGGTCCACCGGCTCGAACTGCCCGGTGCCGCCTTCGTCATGCCACCGGGGTCACCGCCGGACGCGGAGCTGGAGATCACCGTGCTGCGCAAATGGCTCGGACCAGGAGTGGCGAACGCGGGCGTACTCACCGAGCGTGCCGCCCTCACCTCCCTGATCGAACGCGGCCATGCCGGACTGCTGCACTTCGCCTGCCACAACGCCTTCTCCGGTTCCGGATCCCGGGTGCACATGGCCGACGGCCCGTTCGACCCCATCGACCTCGCGACCGCCGCGCAGACCCGCAGCCTGCGCGCCCACCATCCGCTGGTGTTCTTCAACGCCTGCCGCAGCGCGGGGGAGATCGACTGGTTCGGCTCCAGCCTCGGCTGGGCACCGCAGTTCCTGGAAGCCGGGGCGGGCGCATTCATCGGCACGCTGTGGCCGGTGCGTTCGTACTCGGCCATGCAGTTCGCCAAGGCCTTCTACGACCACCTCCTCGAAGGCGGCCAGTCCCTCGGCCAGGCCTCACTCGCCGCCCGCCAGGCCATCCGCGACCAGCACGGCGACCCGACCTGGCTCGCGTACGCGGTCTACGGCAGTCCGACCGCCACAGCAACCCGCAGCACGACCACCGACGCGAGGTGACGCCCGCACCCGCACCTCGCAGGCAGCCCGTCGACCCCTCGCGATCCCGCGATCCGCACCGACCCACCCGTCCTGAATCGCAGTTGCCACGCTCAACAGCCCCCGCGCGAAGGAGCTCCAGCCCATGTCGGATCCCGTCTTCGTCATCCACGGCGTCGCCAACCGCGACCGTGACGGCTTCACCGCCGCCGTCGAGGCCCTGCAGAACGCGACGGGCGTCGACATGGTGCCGGTGTACTGGGGCGACCTCGGCGCCGAGGACCGCCTCATCACCGCGGCCCTCCCCACACGCGACACCAAGCTCATGTCCCCGATAGGACCCGGCGACATCCTGCGCGACGAGACACCCGACAGCCTTCCCTCCTACCTCTTCCCCGCACAGCCCCTCGTCCTCGATCAACTGCGGATCGTCGATGCCGCGCTGCGCGGTGAACTGGAGGCGGACGAAGGGCCGTTGCGAGCCGACATCGGTCCGGGCACGCCGACTGCCGACGAAGTCATGGACTGTCTCGCCGACGAATGGCCCGACACCCGCTGGCTCAGCCGGACGGACGACGCCGCTCTGCTGGCGGAGACCGGCCGCGCCCTGGCCCGGGTGCTGCTGGACGCGGACCCCGATGCGGACACCTCGTACGGATACGACGGTCTCCGCGGCCCCTCCGGCCCCGGAACGGGACGGTGGCGCGACATGCTCCGCAGGCGGCTGCGCGATCTGGACCGCATCACGGGCGCGGCCATCGGCGCCGCGGCAGGACGTGTCAACCAGGCCGTGCGCACACGCATTCTGCCCGGCACCACCCGGTTCCTCGGCGACGTGCTGGTCTACCAGCGCCACCGCGACGTCATCCACGCCCGGGTCCGGGAGCGGATCGACGAGATCGACCCGGGCCTGGGCCGAGGGCCACAGCGCCCGGTGCGATTGGTCGCCCACAGCCTGGGCGGCGTCATCGCGGTGGACATGGCCACGGCGCGGGAGCCGCTGTGGACCGACCATCTGCTCACCTTCGGTTCCCAGGCGGCCTTCTTCCACGTCTGCGATCCGCGGGGTGGTCAACTCCTGCCCTACGCCGGGCAGTCACCGGTCCGGCTCCCCGCTTCGCTCGGCCGCTGGACCAATCTCTGGGAGCCGATGGACATGCTGGCCTTCGCCGCTTCCCGGGTCTTCCGGCTCGGCGACGGCACCGAACCGGTCGACCGCGCAGTGCCGCACTCCACCAGTTCCGGCCTGTGGACCCACTCCGCCTACTGGGACCTGCCCGCCGTAGCCGTCGCCATCGCGGAGGCCATGGAGGGCGGCTCATCGGCAGCCGACGAGCGGTTGCCCGGAGAGGCCGGCCGGCAGGCGGACCCTGTGTGAACGCGCGTCTCGTGTGCGTGCCACCGATGCTGGTCCGACCACGCTTCCAGGGCTGTCGGCGGTGCCTGCCGAGGTCGGGCAGAATGCCGGACATGGCGACTTGAAGAGCACCGGCCGGGCGGCAGCACTGGCGCAAGGTCGGCGGCGGCTGGTCCGTTGAGGACGGTGAACGCCGGATCTGCGCCGCATGCGCGACGCCCGTCCGCTCGTACCAGTACCGCTGCTATCCGCCCGAGTCCGACATGTTCGAGCGCTGCATCGGGTTCGCCTGGTGCTCGACGTGCCGGATCTACTCCGGAAACACGGTTCACATCCCGCGGAAGCGAGTTCTGGCCGATGCTCTCGCATCCCTGCCCCCCGAGGAACGCGAGCGGTTGGTACGTTCGGAGACGCAACTGATCGAATTCCTGGACCGCCGGCTCCGAAGTGCAGAAGGGCAGTCCTGACCGGGCAGACGGATGGCTCCGCTCTCGCCGACGTGCCTTCTGCCTCGCCCGGACGGTCTCGGCATCGCCCTGTTTCTAGCGGGAGGCGTCGTCCTGCGGTCTCGGTGTGTCGGGCGCGCGTCGGGTCCGGTTCCAGAGGCGGAGTTTGTCGGGGTTGAGGACGACCCAGACCTGGACCACGTGGGGGCCGGCGATGTCGAGGCAGATCACGGCCGCGACCTGGTCCTCGTAGCGCACGATGAGCCCCGTCCGGCCGTTGACGGAGTGAGAGCCCATCGTCATGGACGGGTGCCGGGCGAGCAGAGTGAGCAGACCGCGGGCCACCCGCAGACGGCCGTGGACCGGTCGGGCCAGGGCCCGCACCTTCCCGCCGCCGTCGAAGAAGGCGGTGACGTCGACTGCCAGCAGCGACGCCAGCCGGATGCTGTCCCCGTCGGCACACGCCTGACCGACCGCGCGGACGACGAGGTCGTGCTGCCGGGTCGTCGTGGCCCGCGCCCGTCGGGCACGCAGGCTGTGCCGAGCACGCTCGGCGAGCTCGGCGCACTCCCGTTCGGCACGCCCCACGACGTCGGCGACTGTTCCGGGCGCCATACCGAACACGTCGTTGAGGACGAAGGCTGCCCTCTCGGCCGGGGACAGGGCGTCCAGCGCGTCGAGGAGGACCTGGCTCACCTCCTCCTCGAGGGAGCCGTCGCGCTGACCGGACCGGACGCCTCTCGCCCGCAGGTCGGCGCTCCGGCGCTCGGGCAGCTCCAGGCGGGCCAGGCAGATGGCTCCTGCGGTTCTCGCGAGCCAGGACCGGGGATCGGCGATCCGCCCCCTGTCCGGCTCGGGAAGCGCGTACCACCGTCGGTAGGTCTCGGCGACGACGCTCTCGGCTTCGTGGCCCCTGCCCAGCATCCAGCGGGCGACATCCAGCAGGTGTTGTCGCTCGTCGAACAGCTCCGCAATCGGTATCGCGTCACCAGCCTGATCCATTCCGATTCCTCCCTCGCGCGGAGAGTTCCGGAAACCGAGACGGGTCCGAGGCGCCTCGGCTTCCCCATCGGTGCTCTTGACAGAGCTGACCGGACAGGCGGCGATCGTGTGACACCTCACTCACCGCGCTGGTGGCGCGTCCGCCGGGCACGCGCACGGCGGAGGCTTCGCAGAGCCGGTTACGCTGCGATGTCCGTCCGTGCCGTAGCAGTGTGTGACCGCCACGGCGCGGACGGGTGGTGAGGGTCATCCCTCCGGCGGCAGGCCTGCGACAGCAGAAGGCCGACAGGCTCCGCCGTGCGCCTGCACGCGCAGGGTCAGCCGAACATGCCGACCTGGTAGTCACCCGCCGGCTGGCGGTTGATGACGTTGATGCGGTTGTAGGCGTTGATGAGTGCGATCAGCGAGATCAGCGCGGCCAGTTGGTCCTCGTCGTAGAACTTGGCCGCGTTGGCCCATGCCTCGTCTGTCACGCCGGTCGAGCTGTCCGCGAGGCGCGTGCCCTGTTCGGCCAGTTCCAGTGCCGCGCGCTCGGCATCGGTGAAGACCGTGGCCTCGCGCCACGCGGCCACCAGGTTCAGGCGCAGCTGCGTCTCTCCGGCTGCCGCGGCTTCCTTGGTGTGCATGTCGGTGCAGAAGCCGCAGCCGTTGATCTGGCTGGCGCGGATCTTCACCAGTTCCTCGGTGGCGGCCGGCAGGGCCCCAGCCAGCGCCGCGGCGGCCGAGTTGAAGTGCCGCATGACCTTGCCCGCGAGGGCGTTGCCGAAGTAGTTGATGCGTGCGTCCATGATGGAATCTCCTCACACGGTGAATGGGTTTCGGCTTACTGACCGAGCACCCCGGCGGTCTGTGACACCGAGACCGCCACTTGTTCACAGCCGAGATCATCGAGAGTGTGGATACGGTCGGTCGTCCCCGAAGCCGCGACCCCGTCCGTAGCGGACCTGGCAAGCGCACCGTCAGCGGACGGTCCAAGGGTGACCACCACCATGGCAGTCGAGAGCGTTCCGCACCCCAGCCTGGTTGTGCCGGCCGGACACGTCGAGCCGGTGCCGCGCCGCATCCGGGGCCTGATCGGCGGCGTTGTTGCCTTCGGCACACGCCGCGCCCTGTACGTGCTGCCGACTCCGTACGACTCAACGGCGTGACCGTCGAACAGCGGCTACGGCCGACAGCGCGGACTTCATGTCGGCATGCCATGTCACACACGGGCTCTCGGCTCGGTCTCATGAGGTGAAAGCCCCAGCCCCGCCTATGCCGAAAGAGCATGCCGTGAGTGACGTCGTTCCATCGGCAGTTCGCTGCCCGCGGACGGTGAGCACGTTCACGGGACCCTGGCAGCGGCACGTTCGACTTCGGAGCTGATGATGGACACGGACAACCGGACGGCGGCCCGCGGCCTGATCGACATCAAGGCGTATCTGTACCGGCAGGCCCACCTCGGCGCAGCCCGTCGGCGCCTGGCCGAATTCACCGTGCGGGCCGCGGACTTCAGCCCTGGCCACAAGCGTGATCCGGAGCGGTGCCACCTCGACGAGCGGCGGGACGTGGCGCGTACGGTCACCGATCACATCATCGACGGCATCGGAGCAGCGGAGCAGATGCAGCGCATCCGATCCGGACGGTGGCTGCGCGGCACGCTGATGGCCATGGAACTGATCAGCGTCGTTCTGTTCGTGGGTGCGGCTCTGGTCGTGTCCCTTGCGGTCTGACCAGCGGAAACAGCCCCTGAACAGGCTGCCTGGCGGGTCGGGCGCGGTGATGGGGCGGTGCGGAGCGGACGCCCACCGTGTCCCAGTGTCTTCGCCACTGCCGGGACGGAGTCACACCTCCGTCGATCATTCGGTCCCACGCGCACGAGACCGAGACCGAGACCGTATTCAAGCGAATCGCAGGAGGTGCTCCATGGACTGGCGTGAGCGGGCGCTGTGCCGCTACGAGGATCCTGAACTCTTCTTCCCGATCGGCACCCTGGACACAGGGCTGGCGCTGCTTCAGACGGACGAGGCGAAGGACGTCTGCCACCGATGCCCCGTGATGCAGCGTTGTCTGGACTGGGCGCTCGAGATCGGCCCGGTGGACGGCATCTGGGGCGCCACCACGGAAGCGGAACGCCGTGTCCTGCGACGACGCGTGGCACCGACGTCCGGAACCGGGGCGATACCCATGGGACAAGCGCCGTTCGTCGGCGCCGATCAGGCAGTCTCCTCGCAGGTCCGGACATCACGAGCTGTCACGACATGACGAACCGGCTGGGTCTGAGCGACCCAGTCGGCACCGTTCGATGTCCGGTCGGGCGCGTGCAGGGGCTATTCGACGAGTTTTCCGTCGGTCGACACGTCCTCCATCAGGGAGGCGATCTCGTCCGGGATCTCGGAGATGCTTTCGCGGGTGATTCCGGTCCGGGGGGACCACACGAGGTTGACCCGCAACGCGGGGTCCATCTCCGGGTGGTCGCTGCGGTTGTGGCACCCGCGCGTCTCCCGGCGCTCCAGGGCCGCTTCCAGGGTGGCTCTGGCCGCCAGCGCCGCCGACTTGAGATCGAAGGCGTGCGCGAGGTCCTGGAAGCCGGCGATGTCGGGGTGCACTCCTATGTCGTCCATCCGCTTCTCGATCGCCTCCAGGGCCGCCAGCCCGGTGCGCAGGCCCTTCTCGTCACGGACGACACCGGCGTACTCGGTCATGATGTCGCGGATGGCGCGCTGTAGCGCGCGCACGTTCTCGGGTCCGTCCGCGGCGAGCAGGTCATCGACCTCCGCCCGAGCCTCGGCGACCGCGGAGGACGAGCGCGGCTGCGCGGTGAGCGACTCGGAGTAGGCGGCTGCTGCCTGTCCCGTGAGGCGGCCGTAGACCAGCAGTTCGATGAGGCTGTTGCCGCCGAGGCGGTTGGCGCCGTGCAGGCCGCTGGCCGCCTCCCCGATGGCGTACAGGCCGCGTACGTCCGTGCTGTGGTCCTCCGGTCGCACCCACACCCCGCCCATCGAGTAGTGCGCGGTGGGCGCGACCTCGATCGGCTCCCGGGTGATGTCCAGCATCTGCAGGTCGAGCAGGGTCTGATAGACCCGGGGGAGCCGTTGCATGATCGTCTGCCGGGGGAGGTGCGACACGTCCAGCCACACTCCGCCGTTCGCCGTGCCGCGGCCCTCCTTGATCTCCGTGTAGGAGGCCAGAGCGACCCGGTCCCGGGTGGACAGTTCCATCCGCGCCGCGTCGTAGCGGCTCATGTACCTCTCGCCCAGGGCGTTGCGCAGGACGCCGCCTTCTCCTCGGGCGGCCTCGCTGACGAGCGTGCCCGCGGCGTTCTCGGGCTCGATGATGCCCGACGGGTGGAACTGGACGAGCTCGGGGTCGCGCAGCCGGGCTCCGGCCTCCACGGCCAGCCGGAAGGAGTCGCCGGTGTTCTCGTCCCGGCGGGAAGAGGTGCGTCGCCAGATCCGCGTGTGGCCGCCGGCGGCGAGGATGACGGCGTCGGCGTGGACGAGGTAGCGGGTGCCGTTGGCCAGGTCGAAGCCGTAGGCGCCGAAGACGGCGCCGTCATGGGTCAGGAGCCTGGTGATGTAGACACTGTCGAGCACGGGGATGTTCAGCTGGGTCGCGCGCCGGATGAGCGTGCGCTGGATCTCCAGGCCGGTGTAGTCACCGGCGAAGGCGGTGCGGCGGAACTTGTGTGCGCCGAAGAAGCGCTGGGAGATGCGGCCGTCCTCTTCCCGGGCGAACGCCATGCCGTAGCGCTCCAGGTCGTCGATGCCGCGGGCGGCGCCCTGGGTGACGATCTGCGCGGTGCGGGGGTCGCCGAGCAGGTAGCTCTCCTTGAGGGTGTCGGCCGCGTGCTGCTGCCAACTGTCCTCGGAGTCCATCGTGGCCAGAGCGGCGTTGATCCCGCCGGCGGCGAGCGAGGTGTGGGTGTCCTCCTTGGGGCGCTTGCCCACGGCGATGACGTCGACGCCGGCTTCCGCCAGCTCGATCGCGGCACGCAGGCCCGAGCCGCCGGTGCCGATCACCAGCACCATGGTGGAAAGACGTTGTTCGATGGCAACCACGACTGCTCCGATCACTTGGGTGGGTCACTGGATAGGACCGGAGTGGGCGCCGGCCTGTGACACCGGCACGTGAAGGTGAGTGCGGCGCGTGCGTGTCATCGCCGGGTCCGCGCGGGCGGGGGCGCGGGCGCACCGGACGCGGCGAAGTGGGACGGTGAGCAGGCACGGTCACGACGAGTGTCACGTCGTGCCGACGCGGGTTCACACGGTCTCGCCCGCCGACTCGCACCTGCCCGGACGCGCGTAGCATGGCTGACGGACAGGCCAGAAGGGACGATTCCAATGTGCGCTGGCGCCCCATCCGACACCGACGACCGGGCGACTCAGGAGTTCCTCGCGGTACGTCCGCAACTCTTCGGCATCGCCTATCGCGTACTCGGCAGCAGTGCTGAGGCCGAGGACGTCGTGCAGGATGCGTGGCTTCGTTGGCAGAACACCGACCGCACGACGGTCCGTGAGCCCGCCGCGTTCCTGACCGCGGTCGCCACCCGCCTGGCGATCAATGTCGCGCAGTCCGCGCGAGTGCGCCGCGAGTCCTACGTCGGACCCTGGCTTCCCGAGCCGGTGGACACCAGCCAGGACCCCCAGCTGGGTGCCGAGCGCGCCGAAGCCGTGGAAATGGCGGTCCTGCTGCTTCTGGAGAAGCTGAACCCGGTCGAGCGTGCCGCCTACGTGCTGCGAGAGGCGTTCGACTACCCCTACTCGCGCATCGCCGACATCCTGGAGACCAGTGACGCCAACGGCCGTCAGCTGGTGAGCCGCGCTCGGCGGCATCTTGCCGCCGAGCGCAAGGAGAGCGTCAGCCAGACCGATCACCGACGTCTGCTGGAGGTCTTCCTCTCCGCGGCGCGCACGGGTGACATGGCGGTTCTGGAAAACGTCCTGACGGCCGACGTCATCAGCTACGCGGACGGTGGCGGCATCCGCGGCGCGTCCAAGATCCCGGTCGTGGGCCGCACACACGTCTCCCGCTACCTTGCGGCCTTCGCGCCCCGCTTCTGGCCGCAGGCGGATGTCCGTTGGGTGGAGGCCAACGGGCGACCGGCGGTGCTGGTCGAAGCCGGTGGGGACGAGGTCGCCCTGCTGTGCCTGGACGTCTCCTCGCAGGGCATCGAGCGGATCATGTGGGTGATGAACCCGGCCAAGCTCGGGCCCTACGTCGCGTCGCTGACGGCAGCTTGACCGGTTGCCGCAGGGTCGTATCGACGCGTCCCCAACCGATCGGCGGTCGCCCGCTCGGCGTCACTCTTTCAGCGGTTGCGCCGGTATTTCCTGCCGCACTCCATCAGCGGTCGGCGTCCGACGGGACCGTTCCCCTCACGTCGGGTGATGCCGAGCCCGAGGGGTGCGCCGTGCCGCCGGCTCGTCGGACTTCTGCGGGGCTGTCCATCGGGAGCGGCCGTTCCGTCCCTTGATGCCGGCCTGTCGCATGAGCAGTTCCACTGTCCCGCGGCTGACGCTGACGCCGTAGAGCTGCTGTAGCTCCTGATGAATGCGACGGGAGCCGTATGCGGCGTTGGACGACCGGTGGACGGCGAGGATGAGTTCGGTCAGCCAGGCGTGGCGTTGCAGTCGGCTTGAGGGGGCACGTCGGCGCCAGGCGTAGTACCCGGATTCGGAGACGCGCAGGAGCACAGACGTCGACCGGACCGAGTACCCTTCTGCCGCCATCACCTGGACGGCCTCGAATCGCCTTTTGGGGGCACCACATCGTTCAGCAGCTCTGTCAGACGCCGATGGGCGCGGAGTTCGCGCTCCAGCTCCGCGATGCGTGCTCGGGCGGCACTCAGTTCCACCGAGAGCGCTTGCCCGCCCACCAGTTGATGCCCAGTCAGGTGCGCATAGGATTGGCGCCAGCGGTACACGGTGGGTCTGCTGAGGTGCAGTTCAGCTGCGACGTCTTTGACGGACCGTCCCTCGGCCAGCAGGTCCAGGGCTCGGTTGTGCAGTGAAGAGGGATGCTGTCTGGGCATGTTCCTTCTGATTTCAGGCCCGGGGAAAAGCTGACGGCCCGGCTCGGGTGGACCGGCCCGACGACGTGTTCGGGGTGCGTGAGACTGCCCGGCCGGAGTCGGTGACCGACCCCGATCTCCTGACCGCCTCGTTCTCTCAACGGACGTGACGGTGCACGGTGACTGTGGGTTGGAAGCGGCCCAGCGGGTCCACGGCGTTGCCGTGAGAGGCGGAGGCGGCTTCACGGTCGAGAATGGCCCTGCCCTCGTTCGCCGACTCGTCGGCCCGCTTCTTGCCGCTGGAAATCGCGGATTCGATGTCCTCGTCGCGGCCATCTCGCGGTGGACACGAACTGCTGATGCGGCATCGGCATGCGTGGTGCGTGCCCAGGCCGGCGCAGCGGTGGAAGAGGGAGCGGTGCCACCACGGGGTGATCAAGAGGGACACACCTGCCGGAAGGGCCATGCCCATGGCCGCGCGAAGCCGGGTGCTGCCTTCAGTGGCGCGCACCGCGCCACGGGCCAGGCGGCCGGCAAGCCGTACGGTCAGGTAGGCCGCGCCACCATGGAGCAGATGAGCACGAGGCTTTCGATGACACCGACCAGCTCTGTGGCGATCCGCCCGTCACTGAAGGCCGAAATGGTCCCCGGGAGCTGTTCGACCAGGGAACGCGGACTGGTGGAGACCATTCGGGGCAGGTTCCACAGGGCGTAGCCGGTCTCCGCCGGCAGCAGGGGGCACGGGGCGACCCATACGAAGACCACGATCCGGGCGGAGCGCTTGAGGTCTGTCACGTCCCGGTGCACCGGGCGCCCCGGCAGGATGCTCAACAGGATGGGCTCGGCCATCCCGGAGCCAGGCAGCCGGCCGCCAGTGCAAGCGGCGGTGACACTCCTCGTGAACAGCTGCGTCAAGATCACGTAGTCGATGACCGGTAATTACGGGGCAGTCCTTGATGGAACGGTACGCCGTCGGATGTCACCGATCGCTGTGTTCAGGATCTTCGAGGTTGTCCGGTCCCCGGTCCGGCACATAACAGCGGCCCATGGGCTGCATTCTCAGATCTCACCCGAGGCTCCACGTCGGACCGGATGAGGCGAGGCCATTCAGATCGGGCCTGACAGTCTTGTGCCGCGGTGAAACACGGGAAGATCGCCGGATTGCGGTGAGTGGAGCAGTCCTGGCAATCTCCGGAAGGCGACCTGAACCAGTGCCCGCATTCTCGCGAGGAAATCCGTCGACCGTGACGAAGGGCTATGCGGTTTACCGGGCTTCGCGAGTTCGGAGCGGAATGAAAGCGAAAGCCCTCTGTTCGTATCGAGCGATGAGTCTATCGCGGCCGCACGGTGACAGCTCTATTGTCCGATCGTGCGGCGTGTCGTCCGTGCGGTTCGGCCCGGCGGGCGGGCGGGTGGTGGTCCGGGAATTGCGCTGCGACGACATCGGGGCACTGCCCGCCGCGACATCCTGCACGGCGGCGGGCAGTGCCAGAGTCGATGCCCCTGACTACCGGCGCCACTTGGGTACGCAGACCCAGTGGTTGCGGTGGTGCCCCCAGTCACGCTGGTAGACCCAGTAGCATCCGCGGCCGTGGTCGCGGTATCCGTCCCAGTCCCAGCCACGGCCCCGGTCGTCCCAGCCACGGCCCCGGTCGTCCCAGCCACGGCCCCGGTCGTCCCAGCCGCGACCCCGGTCGTCCCAGCCGCGACCCCGGTCGTCCCAGCCGCGACCCCGGTCGTGGTCGCCACCGTGGTTCCGGTGCCCGTCGTGGTCACGCGGCTCCAGGAGAGAGCTCGCATGGACGGGCGAAGCCTTGAGGGTGGGAGCCGGAGCGGCTGCCGCCGTACCTGCAAGCGGCAGAATGACAGCCCCGACCGTCAGAACTGTGGCAGTCAAGGTTCCAGTCAAACGCTTCACTGATTTGATCCTCCTTGAATTCCCGGGCAATCTCTGCCCGGAAACCGACAGTACCCGCAACTCTTGGACCGGTAATGCAAGCAAGCGGCGTCGTGTCCGGTGGGTCGGTGTCGTCCCAAGGATTCAAGCAGCAGGTCGGAGGGCGCGGACCAGCGGTCCGTGGTTTTCATTTCGTTCCGGAAAGGGTTCGGCAAGAACACTCGACCGGCGGATGAGCCGCGCGAGTCGAATGAAGAGGGCCCTCGAAGGATCGGCAGCGCACCTTTTCAAGATCTTGTTACTTGATTTGGATGTAAGGTGCCATGCCTTTCGGGGAGGCAGGCTGTCCGCTTTCGTTGCGTCTGCCAGGACACATGTCGAGAAGATCCCTTCATGGTCCGATCGAAATGCCTTGATTTTCGTGGAGAGGGTTTTCGGGTTCCTTTCTCGTATCCCCTCTCCGAGTCGCATCGAGGAGGTGTCCGAGTCCATGCAGGCGCATGGTCGGCGAGGCCGCGGCGTCTGAAGACCCGTCAGCGGGGCGTACGGTCCCGCAGTGCCGGGGCGTCGGCGGCGGACGACGCCTGCCGGTCGGGAACCGGCTCACGCGTGGCCTCGTTCGGCTCAGTTGTCGAGGTCCTGTGGATACCAGCGGAGTTCGATTCCGTTGCCGTCCGGGTCCTGGATGTAGACCGACGTGGCCGTGCCGCGTGCGCCGAACCGTGGCACGGGTCCTTCGAGAACCGTGCAGGGCGCCGATGCGATGAACTCGTCCCAGTCCAGAGGATCGACGGTGAGACAGATGTGGTCGACGTTGGCCGAACCCCGGGGGCCGGCGACGAGGTCGATGATGGTCTCGGGGGTGATTCTGACCGACGGGAAAGGCGCCTTTGCCTGTCGCCACTCGTCGACGCGCACCGGCTCCAGGCCCAGGAGACCGATGTAGAACTGCAGGGAGCGCTCGACGTCGGCGACGTTGAGGACCAGGTGGTCGAACGCCTTGACCCGCAGGGAGGGCACTCGCGGTGCCTCGCGATGGGTCTGGGCGGCGCGGTCGTGGCCCTGCGGGGACGAGTGAGTTCCGGACGGACCGGCGGTGGCGTTCGACTTGATCACAGTTCTTCCCTCGACGATGAGTGGGTGGGCTGGTCCCAGGATCCGCCGCACGGAATGCGCCATCAAGGCACCATTGCCATACGATCGTTGAGCCTGGCTCAACGAAAT
Source organism: Streptomyces sp. NPDC002265 (assembly GCF_040296125.1). Lineage (NCBI taxonomy): Bacteria > Bacillati > Actinomycetota > Actinomycetes > Kitasatosporales > Streptomycetaceae > Streptomyces > Streptomyces sp. NPDC002265. The sequence continues at coordinate 30,975 of NZ_JBEOWS010000051.1, forward strand.
GAGGGTGACGTGCTGGAGCGTGTGGAGATCGAGACCTTCCTGGCTCTTGCCGAAGAGCTCCACTTCGGCCGTACCGCGGAACGCCTCGGTCTGACGACCGGCCGGGTGAGTCAGGTGATCAGGAAATTGGAGCGGCACATCGGCGGTGCCTTGTTCGCGCGGACCAGCCGCACCGTTCGACTCACGCCGGTCGGCGAGCAGTTGGCCGGCGATCTGGCACCTCTCGTCGGCGCGATGGAGGCCGCACTCCGCAGAGCAGCCGACGCGAGCCGGGGTGTCACGGGCGAACTCCGGGTGGCCTTTCTCGGAGAGGGGACGGCCCCCGCACTGCTCAAGGTGGTCGCGCTGTTCGGCGAACGGCATCCCGACTGCCGGGTCGAGGTCCGGGAAGTGCAGCTGTCCAACTCCCGCGCGAGCCTGGTCGATGGTTCGGTCGACGTCCTCATCGCCTCGTATCCCTTCGACGGGATGGTCTGCGGTCCTGCACTGATCACAGAGAAGCGGGTGCTCGCGGTCGCTTCCGGGCATCCCCTCGCCGGTGAGCCTTCGCTCTCGGTCGAGGTGCTCGCAGACCATCCCGTAGTTCAGTATCCGGACGTCACATCGGCAGGTTTCAAACGGGACCGCACCCCGGACCACACCCCGTCGGGCCGCCCGATCCCGAAAGGACCGGCCGGAGCCTCGTTCTCCGAGATGCTCACCCTCGTCGCGATGGGCAGAGGAGTCCTTCCGGTCGGCGAGCATTCCCGCCTCTACTACCCGCGTCCGGACGTCACCTACGTGCCCCTCCACGATGCACCCCCGATCGAACGCGGCCCGGTCTGGCGGGCGGGTAACACGGCCACGCGCATCGAGGAGTTCGTACGGGCTGCGGCGGACACGGCGAAGACGTGAGTTTTCCCGACCCCGGACCGTGAGGTTTCCCGACCCCGGACAATGGCCCGGCCGGCAGAACTCCTCGAAGACCTTCCCCGACTCACCTACGGGAACATCGCGATGCGCCCCTCCAACTGACCGTTGACGGCGTGGTCTTCGGACTGATCCCCGAACGTCACGAAGAAGACGAAGAGGACGAAGGCCGAGCCGAGCCCTACCCCGACCGCCTCGGGTCCAGCAAATGCGCCAATTCCCGGACATGACCCTCGTAGGGCGGCAATGATGCCTTTCGCCGCTGGTGGGCTGACAGGAGCCCGTTCGGAGAGGAAGTGGTCAGTGGGGGGCAGTGTGCGGGTCGCGGCGCTGGAGGCGAGCGATCCGCGGCAGGTGGGCCGGTACCGGATCGTGGGCCGCCTGGGCGCCGGCGGCATGGGCCGGGTCTACCTCGGCCGATCACCGGGCGGCCGCCCGGTGGCCGTGAAAGTGGTGCGCCCGGAACTGGCGGAAGAGCCCGGCTTTGCGAAGAGATTCGCCCGTGAGGTGAGCGCGGCACGCCGGGTGAACGGGTTCTTCACCGCGGCGGTGGTGGACGCCGACCCGCAGGGGAATCCGGCGTGGCTGGCGACCGCGTACATGCCGGTGGGGGCGTAGAACACGCCCAGGGTATCGACCGGGCGGCCTTGAGCAGATCGGGGAATCCTGTGCGCGTCGAACTCCAGCCCGGTCGGACGGGCGCGCCCGATTGGTGCGGATCCTCACCTCGGTCTGCAGGCCGGGATCGCACTCTGTCACCTGCGCCGGGTCCCCTCGGGCGGGAGCGGGTCAGGCTGCAGGCCGTGGATCGCTTCGAACGTGATGGGTGCCCCTACCTCCTTCGTCGAGGAATCGTGATGACGACGGGCATGACGGATGAGCATCAGGCAGCCCGACCGCGCGGCGGCCGAGCGGACCGCCACGCTCGCCGCGGACCTGGCCCCCGGCCAGTCCGATGGAGTGGAGGCCGAGATCGATGTCACCTGGCACGACTCCCTCACTCCCGTCGACTGCGGCGAAAACCTGGAACGGATCGGCTGCCCGCACTGCGGTGCCTCGATCGACACCGACTGGTACGCCGACCTGCTGGAAAGCCACTGTGAGGACGGCTTCGCCACCTTGGCCGTTGAAGTGCCGTGCTGCGGCGCCGCCACGTCGCTCGACGTGTTGGACTACGACTGGCCGTGCGGCTTCGCCCGCTTCGAGATCGCCATCTGGAACCCCGGACGTGACTGGTTCGGCGACGAGGAACTGGCCACTATCGGCGACACGCTCGGGCACCCGGTGAAGCAGATCAGGGCCCACATCTGACTCAGGTCCCAGCAGGAACCAAGTGCAGCCGTCCAGCCCGACATCACTGCTCTTCGTGGACCCGTCAGGACCCCGCTGGAAATTCCCTGCCGAGTCGTTCCCCGTCGCGTACGCTGTGAGTATCGACGCGGGGTGGAGCAGCTCGGTAGCTCGCTGGGCTCATAACCCAGAGGTCGCTGGTTCAAATCCGGCTCCCGCTACGACAGTTCGGCCCCCTCGACATGATCGAGGGGGCCGATCGCATGTACGGGTTCGGCCGGCGAGCTCCGCGACTGCGCGGTCCGGTGTGTCGGTGCTGTCCGCGTCGTCGTGCACCTTCGTCCGGCCTGCCGCCGTTCCAGTGCGACTGCCGGACGCGGTCGGTGTAGCAGCACCGAGCCCAGCGCAGTGAGCGTGACTCCCGTGGGTGAGCGCCTGGACAGCAAGGCGCCGGATCGGCCTCCAACTGCTTGATCGCCGGGCTCAGCGGTGGCTGGCTGATGTGCAGTCGGGTGGCGGCCAGGCCGAAGTGGAGTCCCTCGGCGACCGCCACGAAGTAGCGCAAGGTCCGCGGCTCTACGCTGCAACGATACCGAGGAGGTATCGACGTCGCGGGATGGGTCTTGGACACCGACAGGTTCCTGGCGGTGCACTCGTGACCATGACCGAAGACGCGAAGACCAGCAAGGCGCAGGCCGATCCCGCCGTATCGGTGGTGGGCCCGGGCGACGGCGAGACGATCATTCTGGGCACCACGCGCATGCGCGTTCTGGAGGACGGCAGCCGCACCGGGCACCGCCTGGCGATCGCCGAGTCCGTCCTCGCCCCGCACACCCAGGGACCACCGCAGCATCGCCACGCCCGACACGACGAGGGCTTCTACATCCTCTCCGGCACAGTGCGCTTCACCGTCGGCAACGAGGACTACGACGCCACCACGGGCGCGCTCGTCATGGTCCCGCCCGGTACCCCTCACACCTTCGCCAACCCGACAGACCAGCCCGCCGTCATGCTCAGCACCTTCACCCCCGACCTGTACGTCCAGTACTTCCGAGACCTTCAGCAGGCGCTCGCCGACGGCCGGCCCCTGACGACCCAGGCCAACATCGACGCGATGAGCCGCTACGCGACCGAGCCCGCCACCGACCTCGACTGACCGACCGTTTCGCAATGAACTCTGGAACCGACGGGGGCACATGATGCCAACTGCCGGTTGCTGCAGCCCCAGAGGGAGGCCGACTCTGTCTTCGTAGCGGGTGCGTAGTCGCGTTGACGATCTGCCGGTCCGGCACACGAGGTCGTCAGGTGACTGCCCGCGGTATCAGCACTGCGCCTAACTCCTTCTCCTGGTTGCTGAGTTCATGACGGGCGCATCACCCCACTGTGATCCGCCATCGGATGATCTTTGAAGACGGACCCTGAGTGGGGTGTGGCCGGCTCTGCCGAACCGCGCCATGATGCGTGGACGGATTCGGACCGGGCTGATCTGTGCAAGCGGTCACAGGAGGCAGATCATGGATGAGCGGTTCGCGGTGGTGGCAAGCGCGGGGTCTTTTTTGAAGGAGGACGGCGACGAAGTCCGGCTACCGCACAGGTGGACGCCCGGCGGCGTCGGGGTGCGGTCGGCGTTCACCGGTGGCCACGTGCTGAACCTGGCGGTAGCGGCGTGCGTGCTCAACGACCTTTATCGCGAGGCCGAGGTCGGCGGGGTGGAACTGCGGGGTGTCAGGGTGCGGGCGCAGGGCGGCTTCGACACCTCCGGATGGAAGTCGACCGGCATCTCCTACGCCGTCGAGGTCGACAGCGACGCGCCGCAGGCGCTTATCGCGGCACTGATCGAAGCCGTCGACGAGGTCGCCGAGATCCCCCGCGCCCTGCGCCAGGGTGCCGCGGTCACCCGCTTGTCGGGCTGAGAGGCAAGATGAGCTCCGCGTGGCAGTGCGCAGGCCTGTCCGACTCGGCGTCAGGTTGATCGTGCTGAGAGAGTGCTACGGCCCGGCCCGGCCCGGACCCGGGCGGTATGCCGGCCCACCCTCCCCGTCGCCTGAATCCGTAGCTGCTTTTGCCCTCCCTCAGCGCTAGGCGCTCAGGCCGCTGGCGTGACGATGGTCGTGCACGGTGCCCGCGGTGTGCGTGCCGTCTCTACCAGTTCGTCGTGTTCCGTGTTCCGTGCGGGGGGTCCGCGTCGGCGGTCTCGGCGTCGGTGTCCCGCAGGGTGCGCCGGACTGGCGCGGTGCTGGTTCGCGTCCTGAACCGCCTCCAGGGCGACCAGCCACACCAGGTCGGAGGCCAGGACGGTCGGGGCCGTCACCGCCAGGCGCCGTGTCCGCGCGCCTACTTGGCGCTTCCCGAGAGCACTCCGTGCAGGAAGACCTCCACCAGCTCCTGCGGGGTCAGGTCGGGCTCGGCTTCCGTGTGCAACTGGGTGAAGAGCAACCCGAAGAAGAGGGCCGCGATCTGCTCCGGCGGCCTGCGCAGGGTGGCCCTGTCGGGCTCCAGCAACTCCGCGAGGGCCGCGCGGACACGGGCCGTCGATTCGTTGCGGCCCGCGCCGCGCACCGGACCGGGATGCTTGCCGCCGCGATGCCCCAGTGAGCCGAGGATGGCGCCCATCCTGGACATGTGGGCCTGCAGCGCTTCGGCCGCCTCCACGAGCCGGTCGGGCAGCGGCAGGGATACATCGATGGCGTCGAGCTCGCGGACCGCGTGCTCGGGGGAGAGTGCCTCGGCTACGCAGGCCTGGAGCAGCTCGTCCTTGTCGGCGAAGACCCGGAAGATCGTGCCCTCGCCGATGCCCGCGGCGCGGGCGATCTTCGCGGTCGTCACCGTCGCGCCGTACTCGGCGATCAGCGGGATCGCGGTCTGGATGATCATTTCGCGGCGCCGCTCCGGCGACATGCCGGGGGAGCGGCGGCGGGGAGTCTGGTTCTCCTGAGGCGTCGTCATGACTACGAGAGTACGGAGTGAGTCCTCACTCCGTCAATGAGTGAGGACTCACTCCGCACAAATTGGTTGCCCGAGCCTGATGGTCGGCGCAGCTGCGAGGACGTCTGCGCCCCGGGTGGCGGGGCCCCTGTCGCCTGGACGGTGACCGGCCACTTGCTGTGAGGTGCTGCCGCGGCCGGCCCCGCGGGTCAGCCCCAGTCGTGATCGCGCACTTCGGGTTCCTCAGTCAGCCCGACGGCACGCTGCACGCCTACGGTGCCGCCACCGGCAGGGCACGGGGCGAGGCGAACCTGCCGGCGCAGGAGGAGCGGGTGCTGGCACCCGGCGGCGCGATCCTGCTCACCGCTCTGCACGATCGTGCCGCCTGCTGCTGCCTGCTGCACTTCGACTTCCACCACGCCCAGTTCACTCTCGGCGCTCAGAGATGACATGTGCCCTGCCGTCCCGGACCGCCATGGCTGTACGACCCGTTGACGGCGGTCGCTATCGGATGTCCGCAGGTCCGCGCTCCTCGTCGCGGCTCGCGGCGGTCCAGGTGATGGCCGGGGGCACGACCCGGGCGCACAGGGGATTGCCACGTGCGTCTGTCAGGCCGAGGCGTGCGATGAGCAGGCCGCTTTGAGCGGCGGCATCGAGCGTGTCGGCGGGGATGGCGTCGAGCATGAGCTTGGCCCGGCGGAACATTGTGAAGGTGCCCGTGTCGTCGACGGTGCCCCACGACAGGTAGATGAACCGGCCTCCCGGACGGCCCTGCACGTACGGGCCTTTGATGTCGGTGCCGGTCGGTGAGCCGATCGTGGTGCACTCCAAGGTCCAGCTCGCCCGGGAGGCATTGCCCGGCTGGAGCGCGAGGAGTTCGGTCGGACGATCGCGGCGCTGCACCCCGACGTGGATGTTGCTGTACGTCTGGTCGCTGCCCTGAGCCGGGGCGCAGTCGAGGCCGGGCAGTTCGCTGGCCTCGATGAGGATGAGCACGCCGGTCATCGTCCTCGCCCTGCGGAGGGCTCCGCCCGGTGCAGCGGGTCCTCGAAGACGGACCGTCCCTGATCCTCGGCCCGGACCGGTTCGACGATGGCGCCGGCGTCCGCCGTGTCCAGCGCCCGCTGCAGGTCGGCGACGCTGGGCGCACCCTCGGCCCGACCGTCCGGCCCCCGGTACAGGCGGCACGACAAGGACGCCGGTGCGCCCGGCACCGCAAAGGGATCCACACCGTCGATCAGCACCGTGGGGGACCCGGTCATGCCGAAGCGTTCGGCTTGACCGGCATCACGGACCTCGACCAGCGTCACCTCGGCGCCGCGGCCCTCCAGTGCGCGTGCGAGGCGCTCTCCGATCACGGGTGCGTTGAGGCAGTCGGGCACGGTCAACACGGTGATCCGCATGATCTCGTCCTTCCAGCTCATAAGCGCTCCTCCTGACCGTAGACCTTCCGGCGCACTGGAAGGTCAAGGCTGCGGGGGCTGGTTGCTCCGCTGCAGCGCAAGAGCGGCTGGATTCTGGCCGAGGAAGCCGGTCGCGACGGTCCCGACCGCATCCCGCTGATGCTGAACCGGATCGAGTGGGACGCGGCAGAAGTGGAAGCGCCTATCCAGCGGCGCAGGCGCCCACGGCCAACGGATCTACCACTGGGCGCGCGTCGAGGTCAGGCCTCACCACCGCGGGGACCCCGGCACAGGGTGATCGGCCGCCGAAGGGTCGACAGAGCCGAGGAGATCTCCTACTGCATCGCCCACTGCCCCGACGGCACCACACTCCACGAGTTCGTCCGGATCGCCGGCAGCCGGAGGGCGGTCGAGGAGTGCTTCCAGAGCGCGAAGCAGGAACGCGGCCTGGACGACTACCAGGTCCGCCGCTACCCCGGCCGGCACCGTCAGATGACCCTCGCCATGGCCGCCCACGCCTGCCTGACCGTCCTGCGCGCCCGCCAGCTGGACGCCGACAAAGCAGAAACGGATCCTCCCGGCTCATCCACCTTAGCCTCGCCGAGATCCGACGACTGATCGCCCGCCTCACCGACCGACAGCCGCCCCCCCATCGACCACATCGTGCACTGGTCCACTTGGCGTCGACAGCGCCAACACCAGGCACGCATCAGTCACTACCCCGCCCCGGCTTGAGCTCGCAGTGGTCACCGGTGACCACTGCGAGC
>NZ_JBEOWS010000052.1:0-37483 GCF_040296125.1 Streptomyces sp. NPDC002265
GCCCGTGCCACGCCCGCCCGCCGCTCGGCGTGCGAGCGGGGGCGGAAGACGGCTCTGAGCCGGTCTACGCCTCCGGCAGTTCCTCGATGTCGACCCCGTGCACCTGGGCCAGTTCATGCCTGAGCGCGGCGAGTTCGGCGCCGCCGGCCATGTGGTGGGTGAGTTCCTGCAAGGTCACCTCGGCACGCTCGGCGCCGAGTTCGAGGGTGCCCAGGCGCAGCACGCTGAAATGGTCGCCGACCAGGTAGGCGTGGTGCGGGTTGTGGGTGATGAAGACGACGCCGAGGCCGCGTTCGCGGGCGGCGGCGATGTACTTGAGCACGACACCGGACTGCTTGACGCCGAGCGCGGCCGTCGGCTCGTCCAGGATCAGCACCCGGGCGCCGAAGTGTACGGCGCGGGCGATGGCCACGCACTGGCGCTGGCCGCCGGAGAGCGTGCCGACCGGCTGCTCCAGGTCGTCCAGGACGATGCCCATGCTGCGCAGTTCCTCGTCCGCGGTCCGCTTCATCCCCGCGATGTCGAGGCGGCGCAGCGGCCAGGGGCCGCGCGTGATCTCCGAGCCCAGGAAGAAGTTCCGCCAGACCGGCATGAGCGGGACCGTGGCCAGGTCCTGGTAGACGGTGGCGATGCCCAGGTCGAGGGCCTCGCGCGGGGAGCTGAAGCGCACCGGCGCGCCGTCGACGAGCAGTTCGCCCTCGGTGTGCCGGTGCAGCCCAGAGATGATCTTGATGAGGGTGGACTTGCCCGCGCCGTTGTCGCCCAGGACGCAGGTCACCCGGCCGGGGCGGACCGCCAGGTCGACCCCGTGCAGGGCGCGGATGTTGCCGTAGGACTTGCCCGCGCCCCGGAGTTCGACGACTGGCGCTGCCTGCTCCGGCTGGTCGTCCTCGCGGCCGCCTCCGTGCGGACCGCTGCCGTTGCTGGTCATGTTCACCTCCGGGTAGCCGTACGCCGGACCCACAGATTGACGAGGGCCGCGACCAGGAGCATCACGCCGAGGAACGCCTTGAACCAGTCGGGATTCCAGTTGGCGTAGACGATGCCCTGGTTGACCATGCCGAAGATGAAGGCGCCGATGACGGGGCCGATCGCCGAGCCGTAGCCGCCGGTCAGCAGGCAGCCGCCGATGACCGCCGCGATGATGTAGAGGAACTCGTTGCCGACGCCCTCGCCGGACTGCACCGTGTCGAACGAGAACAGCAGGTGCATGCCGACGAACCAGGCGCCGGCCCCCACCCCCATGAACAGGACGACCTTGGTGCGGTCGACGGGCACGCCGACCGCGCGGGCGCTGTCCTGGTCGCCACCGACCGCGAAGATCCAGTTGCCGAACCGGGTGCGCAGCAGCAGCCAGGTGGCGGCCGCGGCGAACACCAGCCAGTAGACGATGGTTATCTTGAAGTCCACTCCCCCGACGGTGAATTCGGAGGCGAAGACCTTCCTGGCCTGGCCGAAGCCGTCCATGTCGGCGATCGAGTCGCTGGCGACGTTGTCGGTGAAGATCTTGGTGACGGCGAGGTTGGAGCCCTGGAGGATCAGGAAGGAGCCCAGGGTCACCAGGAAACTGGGCAGACCGGTCCTGATCAGCAGCCAGCCGTTGAAGGCGCCGACGGCCAGGGAGACGACCAGGGCCACGGCCACGCCGGTCCACACGTTCACCGTGAGCTGGAAGCTCAGGATGGCGGCGGTCAGCGCCGAGGTGGTGACCGCGACACCGGCGGACAGGTCGAACTCGCCGCCGATCATCAGCAGGGCCACCGGCAGCGTCATGATGCCCATGACGGACGCCTGGTAGAGGACCGTGGACAGGGCGCCCGCGGTACGGAACGAGGGGGCGGCCGCGAAGAAGAAGACGTACACGCCGATCGCGGCGATCAGCGCGCCCACCTCCGGGCGGGCCAGCAGTCTGCGCACCGGGGAGCGCCGGGTGCCGCGCCCGTCCGTGCGGCCGGCCGGCGCGGCCGGCGGCGAGGCGCTCGCCGCCGGTGCCGTTGCTCGGGTCATCTCAGCGGGTGCCCTTCGCGGCGAACGCGGCGACCTTGTCGACGTTGGACTTGTCGACGAAGGCCGGACCGGTCAGCACCGGCTGCTCCCCGCCGCCGCTGTAGTTGCCGTTGTTCTTGTAGAGCCACAGGGAGTCGATCGCCAAGTAGCCCTGGAGGTACGGCTGCTGGTCGACGGCGAACTGGATGTCACCCTTGGAGATGGCGCCGGTGAGCTGCTTGTTGAGGTCGAAGGTGGCGATCTTCGCCTTGCTGCCCGCGTCCGCGACCGACTGCACCGCGGTCAGCGCGTACGGCGCGCCGAGGGCGACGACGTAGTCGATGGCACCGTCCTGCTTCAGCTTGGCGGTGATGGTGGACTTCACGGACGGCATGTCGGTGCCGTTGACGTAGAGGATCTGCGTGGTGCCCTGGAAGGTCTTCTTCAGGCCGTCGCAGCGCTGGGTGAGGCCGACGTTCCCCTGTTCCTGGATCACACAGACGGTGTTCTTGGCGCCGACCTCGTTCAGCTTCTTGCCGAACGCCTCGCCCGCCACGCTCTCGTCCTGTCCGAAGAACGACATGAGACCGAGGTTCTTCCAGTCGCTCAGCCCGGAGTTGAGGCCCACCACGGGGATCCCCGCCGCTTCCGCCTTGCCCGCCACGGCCTTCATCGCGTCCGGCTTGGCCAGGGTGATCGCGATGCCGTCGACCTTCTGGTCGATCGCGTTCTGGACCAGGTTGGCCTGGGTGCCCGCGTTCGGGTCGGCGGAGTAGACGAGCTTGATGTTGTCCTTGTCCGCGGCGGCCTGCGCGCCCTTGCGGACGATGTCCCAGAAGGTGTCGCCGGGTGCCTGATGGGTGACCAGCGCGACCGTCATCGCGGGCGTGCCGGCCTTGCCCGCGGCCGCGCCGTCCCCGCCCTCCTCGGCCTTCTTGCCGCCTGAACCGCTGGAGCAGCCCGCGAGGATCAGGGCCGTCGCCGCGGCCAGCGCCGCCACGGTGGCCGATCTGCGGGAGTGGACGTGCGAAGAGCGATCCATCATGCCTGCACCTCACTGTGCGCCGGGGGGGGAACGCCGGGTCGGCTTCCAGACCTACCCGCTGCGATCGGGCGTATCCCTGCCGACGACCGTCACCGAGTCAGCACACCCCGTCCAATCAATTCCTCTGACTGACCGTCAACTCCAGTTCCACGGCCGCGAGATTCTCCTCCAGCTGGGCCACCGAGGACGCCCCGGCCAGCGGTACGACGGGCAGCGCCCCGCCCAACTGCCAGGCCAGGACGACCTGGTTGACCGTCACCCCCGTCTCCCGGGCCACCTCGCGCAGCACCGCCAGACGGGCCGGGGTGCCGGGATGGTCGTAGTCCAGCGGGAGCGGCTTGTCCGTACGGGTGTAGGCACCGCCCACGAGCGGCGAGTAGGCGACCAGGGTCAGCTCGGGCTCCGCCCGAAGATAACCGAGCAGTTGGCCGTCAGCCCCGCCCAGGCTGCCGTCCGGGAAGAGTCCGCTCGGCAGGTCGGTACGCGGGTGCAGGTAGGAGTGCTGGTACTGGAGGACCTCTTGACATGCTCCTCGTCCTGCGGGGCGAGGATTCTGGCCTTCCCTGACTGGTTGCTGTGCCGCTATGCGGCACGGTTTCCGGTCGGGAGTCCGTGGCTTCCTGTTTCTTCGCGCTGTGCCAGAACGGGTTCTGGTCTTACCGGCGCTCCACAGGCCGATGCCGCCAGTCCGGCGGCCTGTTTGATGTTGAGTGCGGCATTGATATCCCGGTCGTGGACCGTCCTGCAGGTGACGCAGGTCCACTCCCGCACGGACAGGGGTTTGGGCCCGTCAACCGCGCCGCAGGTGGAGCAGGTGTGCGAGGTCGGTGTGAAACGCCCGATCTTCACCAGCGTGCGTCCGTACCGTGCCGCCTTGTACTCCAGCATGGCCACGAACTGCGACCAGCCGGCATCGTGGACGGACTTGGCCAGCCTGGTGCGCGCCAGTCCCGCCACCGACAGGTCCTCCACGGCGATCCCTTGGTTCTCGGAGATCAGCTTCGTGGAGAGCTGGTGGTGAAAATCTCGGCGGGCATCAGCGACCTTGGCATGGGCGCGGGCGACCTTGAAACGGGCCTTGGCGCGGTTCTTCGATCCCTTCTGCTTACGGGACAGCTCCCTCTGGGCCCTCTTGAGTTTCTTCTCCGCCCGGCGCAAGAACCTGGGAGAGTCGATTTTCTCGCCGGTGGACAGGACGGCGAAGTGCGTCAGGCCGAGATCGATGCCCATGGTGCGGTCGGTGTCGGGCATCCGTGCGGAGTCTTCGGCGGGGTCGGTGTCGACGACGAAGGAAGCGAAGAATCTGCCCGCCGCATCCTTGATCACGGTAACTGAGGACGGTGTAGTGGGTAGGGTGCGGGACCACTTCACCTGCACCGCGCCGATCTTCGGCAGGTTCAGACGGCCACCGTCGGTGATCTTCCAGCGGGCGTTGGCGGTGAAGCGGATCGACTGCCGGGCGTCCTTACGGGACTTCAAGCGTGGCGGACCCAGTTTCGGTCCCTTGCGGGTGCCTCTGAGCGAGGCGAAAAAGTTGCGATACGCGGTCTCGGCGTCCCGCAGGGATTGTTGGAGCACCACCGCGGATACCTCGCCCAGCCAGGACCGTTCCTTCGTCCGCTTGGCCTCGGTGATCAGCTGTCGGGACAGTTGCCCGGCCGTCGGGAACGGCAGCCCGGTCCTGCGGGCGTCCTCACGGGCGCGCACCGCATCGTTGAACACGACGCGGGCGCACCCGAACGCCCGGGCCAGCGCGGCCTGCTGTGCGGCGTCGGGGTACAGGCGGAAGCTGTACCGGAGCTGCATGACCCCACCCTACGTACGTCGGTCATGGGTGAGACGCCGCAAATCGGAACTGGTCGTCACTATCTCCGACAGCCGGGCGGTCCCGCCGCAGCCGCGAGGGCGCGGGCCTACTCGACCTGCCAGACAGCCTGGTTACTCACCCCCAGCAGGCCAACGGCGCCCTCGGCCGACCAGAGCCGCGAAACCTTCGGCCGTCTCCTCCAGCGGAGCGGTGAAATCGTCTATGTAGGCGTAGAGCAGATCGAGCTTCTCCATGCCGAGCCTCTCGCGGCTGCGTTCAGCGGACTCGCGGATCACCTTCGCCGACAGCCCCGCAGTGTTGCCGACGAAGTCCGTACCAGGGGCCAGCGGCGGGTGCCCAACCTCGTTGCGACGAAGACCTCGTCGCCGACGCCTCGGCTGCACCGCCAGCGGCCCAGCAGTTCATCGCTCTGGCCGCCCTGACCGCCGCCCTCCCAGAAAACTTAGTTGTCGGACGTGTCAATGAAGTTCCAGCCCGCCTCGACATAGCGGTCGAGAACGGCGAAGGACTTCTTCCCGTCCGCGCGCGAGCCGAACAGCATCGCCCACAGCGCCAGCACGCTCACCTCACGGCAGGTACGCGGATCGCTGCCGATCGTGCGCTAATGCACGATGATTCCTCCCGTTCGCCCATATTCGGGGCGCGTGCACGGAATGCTTGAGCTTGAAGCGCACTTGAAGCCAAGTACCGCCGGGACGAGGGTGTGAATACCGGCACGGGTACGCCATCCTGGCGGGCGCCGCCGTGTCCTCGCCGCACGACGGGTACACGAACCCAGAGCACTCGCGCGCAGCTGGCAGCGCGTCGTCGCGGAGGCCACCGGCCGATGCGCGAAGAGGTCGAAGGCGCCCCCGATCCCCCGAGGCTCGCCGCCCACCCATCCCGTCCCTTTTCTTTTCTTCCTGGTCCTGGGCTGGGTGTGTGGTGTGCAGAGGGGGATGTCCGGCACCCGACCATGCGCGGAATGGCCTGGTGACCTGCAGATACATCACCAGGTGCCGGAGAGGTACGGCCGATTGTCGGAGGTGTAGCGGCGGGGGTATTCAGTGAAGTCACGGGAGGGGTTGGAGGCGGGGTTATCGAATCGTGCCTGTGGTCGGCTGCTCATGGTCGGTGGTGTGGTCGGGGTCGGCTGATGCGGTGGCGGTACACGGCGCCGGAACGGCCGGGGCCGGTGTGGGAGGTGGCGAGGATGCCGTTGAACCTGGACGCGGCCATGGGTGACCGGCTGGCGCTGGCCGTGGTCGCGCAGTACCGGCTGGTGACGACGGAGCAGCTGCACCGGGTGATCGCGCCCCGGGTGCGGATCGAGCAGACCCGGCGGCGGCTCGTGAAGCTGCGGGAGGAGGCGTTGGTGCAGTGGGTGACGCTGCCTCAGGCAGGGCGTCGTCGGGCGTGGTTCGCCACCCGCTACGGCGTGCAGGTCGCTTCCGAGTGGCCGGAGTTACGGGACTTCGCACCGCCTCGGCTGATCGCCGATCCGAGCGCCGCGCGGCTGCGGGTGGCGCATGCCCTGGCTGCGACCGAAGTCGGCGTCGCGTTTCAGCAGGACGCCCACGCCCGAGGCGACATCTGCCGACCGCTGGACTGGATACCGGAGGTCCACCACTCCCTCGGGGGCGGGGAGGCCGTCATTCCCGACGCCCTGCTGTTCTACCAGGAGGCCGACGGGCCGATGCTGCGCGCCTTTGTGGAGGTCGACCGGGCGACCATGGGCCCGGAACGGCTCGCGGCGAAACTCGACACCTACAGCCGCCTCCACTCCTACATCTCCGCTCCTCCGCCCGGCCGCTCCCGGCAGGCCGACGGCTTCCGGACAGAACCGGACTGGCGGCGCCGCTATCCGCTCTTCCCGCGACTGCTGTTCGTCCTGGACGCCACCGGCCCCGCTGGCATCGACCACCGCATCCACGCCCTCCACGCGGCAGCCGGAGCACTCGGGGTGGGAACTTTCCTGCACGACGTCCCTGTGCTGGCCGCGCCGATGACCGACCTGCTGCAGCACGGCCCCTCCGCACCCGTCTGGCGGCCCGTCCAGGACCCTGCGCAACGAGTCGGCTGGACGTCCCGGCGCCGTGAGCGTACGACCGATCAGCACCCCGCGCACGACCCGTCCGAGCTCGGTACCTGGCCTGCGCAGACCTGACGACAGGCCCGACCATGCGCATGGTCGGGCCTGACCATGGCGCGGTCCAAGCCTGACCACGAGCCAAACCACAGCAGGTCACAGCGCTGCGCATGCCGTCCGCCCCCAACTGTGCGCATTCACCGCCCGACTGCGCACGGAACGGGGACCGGCGGCACGATGCGCTGCGCAGCGTCTGCGCATTGGCTCGGGCCGCGACTCAACGTTGTTGTGCAAGACGCTGCGCGGGGTATGTCCTGCGCCGTCACATGACGGGAGTGCCGTCTCGGAGGTACAGCGGGCGTCCCGCCTCCAGCGCCTTCAAGGCGTGCTCGAACCGGCGCCGCATCCGGTCCTGAAGTCGACCGGCGGCGTCGGCGGCTGTGACGAACGCGGCCTCCGACAGCTCTTCGTCCCGCGGGCGTAGTCGGTGGGCCTGCTCCGGGTCGAGCGTGCCGCCGTCGAAGATGAACGCGATCTGATCGTCCCAGGGACCGTGTGGGGCAACCCAGTCCACGACCAGCAGCCCGAGCAGGTTGATGTGCAGGCCGAGTTCCTCGATCAGCTCCCGGCGCACCGCGTCCTCCGGCGGTTCGTTGGCCTCCGCCATCCCGCCGGGCAGGTCCCAGTCGGGTTTGTAGGTGGGGTTCACCAGCAGCACGCGACCGTCCGGGTCCCTCGGCAGGACATCGGCCGCCACGCGCTTGCGGGCCTGCCGGGCATTGCCCTCCGCTAGATAGGCGTTCCAGGCGTCGGTGTCAGTGGGGTCGGGTGCAGTGCCCCTCATGCGGTGGTGCCTCCCAGGTGCGGCGGAATCAGATCGGCCAGCAGGAGCGTTCTGGCGCGGCGCGCATCATCGAACCGCGTCAGGTACTCCTTTACCGGCGCGTACCCCCGGTGTGGCTCCAGCAGACGGCGCAGCCCGTCGAGCTGCTGCACCACCCGAACCGAACCGAGCGTGGGGCTCGTGCTGAGCAAGTCGTGGCCTACGTGCACCAGAGTGATCCGGCTCAGAGCCAGCGACCGAGCCCGCCCCGCCTCCCGCAGCCTGTTCCGCAAATGCCAGCGCTTGGTCGTACTGCTCCAGGTCGCGCATGATCAGCGCCGCCTCACTGGCCATGGCGGCGGCATCGAACGGGCTCAGCCAAGGATGACCAGCAGCAGCCGCCGCGTCGAGATCATCGTGTGCGGCCCCCAGCGCACAGGCGGCCGGGGTGCGCTGCGCGGCGACCGCCAGGGCCTGCGCCTGCATCGTGTGCAGCCGTGCCGTCAGCGCCGGAATCCGGGGACCCTGCGCTGCCAGGTCCAGCCCGGTCCGCGCCCATCCAACGGCCCCGGCCGTGTCTCCGGTCTCCCGCGCAAGATGGCTGCTGCTCGCGGCGACGTGGGCGGCCAACGGCATGTCACCCGACGTCCGGCCAGGGGAAGCGCGCGGGCGAAGTGCTGTGCGGCATGGTCGTCGCGCCCGGAGTCGTGCGCCATCCACCCGGCCATCTCGGTCAGCGCGGCTGCCGCGGCGAACACCTGCGGGCCGCTGCCCAGGTCGACCAGTCGGGGCGCCACCCGGTCCGACAGGTGCCGGACGACGGCGCCGTACAACCGGCCGCCGCCAGTCTGCCGGTCCGCACTGCGGAAGTGGTCCATGGCCACCAGATCGTCACCGTCCGGCGGCGGATGGTCCGCCCGCCCATGCTCCGCAGTTGCCGGCGCGGGCTCCCACGACCGACGAGCCAGCCCCAGCAGATGACCCGGGATGTGGAAGGCATCGGCGATCTGCTCGAACAGAGTCAGCTTCTCTACCCGACTCTTGCCGTTCATGTAGTCGTACAGACGCCCCTGCGTGATGTCGACGGCAGCAGCGATGCGCCGCGTGCTGACCCCACGCGCATTGAGCATCCGGAACACCGCGCCCATGTCTCGCTCGGCGCACGCCCTGAGCAGGCGTTCATCCCCGAGCAGACCGGCGATGACCTCACGCGGATCCGTGACAGACGGTACATCTGCAACTCCCCCGAGTAGCGGATGGGTCAATGCTAGAGCCAACGCCCTGATCATGACTCCATGTTGGAGTCACCTTCTGGAGTCTCCCCATCCCCTTCCTCGGGCGTTGACTACCTATCAGCCGCCGGGGAGTGCGCCCGTGCACGCGCCCCGGCGACCGGCTCCGCGTCACCGCGGTCGACAAGTCCCGCCGCTGCATGCCTGAGCTGCATCATCCCGAGCCGGACGCCTTGGGCGGCAGGGGCCTGCTCCTGGTCGACCTCATTTCCGACCGCTGGGGAACCGACCTCCTTCCCTGGGGGAAAAGGGTCTGGGCTGAGATCGTGATCAAAGCGGCCGATCGGTGACCGGCCGGCCGCCACCGTATGACCGAACCGGGCGGCGTGCCCGCCAGGGCGATCCTTATGTGCACCGTCGTCGTCGGCCTCGGGCTGGTGGCGTCGATCGTGACCAGCGAGACCCGGACCGCCACAGCAACCGTCACGTATGCCGTCCCAGACGCCGAGCCGTCGGCAACAGTCCGCACCTCCGTCCGCCTGGACCGGCTGTACACCTGCCGCTGCGACCCAGGGTCCACCCAGTGATCCCCGCCCCTGGGCCGACCTCTTGCACGGCCGCTTTGCCCCGCACCCGGCCACCGGGGCTGCACAGCAGGAAACCTCGCGCGCGGCAGGCGGGCTACGTCAACGGGGCACGCTTTCCCCTCTCGGCGACCGCACGATCCCTGACCAGCCTCGGCCGACAGCTCACATGAACCGACCGCCGGACGACTCGACACGTCACTACCTGAACAGCTCCGCGATCGTCACTACGCTGACCGACGGGGCACCCGGCGAAGAGAGACCATGACGTACGACCACGACCGCATCGGAGCCTTGCTCGACGAGGGAGTCAGCGACAAGGTGTACGCGGTTGCCATGTGGGCCGTCGGCGACGCCGCCGGCATCCTCGCCCAAGGCCCTGGCACCCTCCCTTGCCTCACAAGCCGCTGCCACGGGAACCACTACGAGCTGGCACACGTCTGTGGCAATTCCGGCCACACACCGGCGGCAGTTGGATGCACCGCGTAACCTCGCGAGCATGGGGGCACCCGCATCAGGCGCAGCTCAGGACGCCGACGAGGAGGCGCGCCGGCGGCTGAACGCGTACACGTACCTCAGCGCGCCCGAGCGGCTGGAGCACGTCGCGATCATGCGCGTCTTCTGCGGAACGCTGCTGGCGGATCTTGCCGTCCCGGACATCATGGCGAAACTGCGCCAGCCCGGTGGTTCCGCCACAGGACTCAACGCCGACACCCTCACGGTCCGGCTGGAACAGCTGGTGCAGTGGGGAAACCTGTTGCGCAGCAGCCACACGGTGAACGCGTCCAGCATCAGCGAGTACCAGCGCTCCCGCTCGCGCTACCAGCTGTCGAAACTGGGCGAACGCATCCAGCGCGACGCCGATGGGGTCCTGGCCGAGGCCGACGCCGCCCGCGAGGTGAGCAACGAACTGTTGGCACTGGTCGAGCGCGGACTGCATGAGCTAGCCGACCTCGTGGCTGCGCCCGGCGGCATAGAGCCGCAGGACGGACTGGAGCGGATCAGCACGCTGTTCGTGCAGTTCAGCGAGTTCGCGGACTCCATACGCGACTTCTACGCCTACCTCGGGCAGGTGCTGTCCCGCTACGACCTCGACAGCGCCGAGTACCAAGGCTTCAAGGAGCTGCTCCTGGACTACGTCGAGGCGATCACGGAGGACGTGGCATTCCGAGCGCCCCGGATCTCTGCGGCGCTGGACACCCTTTGGCCACACATCCCGGCTCTGCTGGACCGGCTGGACGCCCACGCCCAAGGGCTCACCGGGCTCTCGACGCAGGGCGAAAGCCGCCTGGAAGTCCGGGTCCAGCGCAGCCGGGGCCGCGAGCTCGCGGACTGGGAGGGCCTGCGCGGCTGGTTCAGCGACACCGACGGCCAGGGCAGTCAGGTCGACCAGCTGCGCGACGCCACCCTGCGCGCATTGCAGTCGCTGCTCGCCAACGCCAAGCGAATGCTGCGGTCGGCCACCGGGGAGATGTCCCGGCGCAAGGATCTGCTGCGGCTGGCCCGCTGGTTCGACGAAGCCGCGCCGCAGGATGCACACGACATCGCCGTCGCCGCCTTCGGACTGTACGGCGCCCGCCATCTGGGCGTACCTCCGGCCACCGACGAGGTGGTGCCCGCCTACACGAGCTGGTGGACCGGTCCGGTGGTCGAAGTGCCGGTAGCTCTGCGTGAGAGGGGCAGCCGCGCACAGCGGGGCCGGGCCTCCGCGGTGGAGGACCACTCCGCGCAGAAGCAGCGGCTGCGGGAGGCCGCCCGTCAGCGGGCAGCGGCCAGGGCAGCGGCGGCGGACGAGCTGCGTAGCGCGTCCGGCCGGTTCGCCGAGGTTCGACTCACCTCGGCGGCGCTCGGCCTGCTTCTGGAGCTGCTGGCAACCGCACTCGGAAACGCTCAGCTCAGGAGGAATGCCGGCACGTACGGGGAGGAGACGGCGGGGTTCGGCCTCGACTCGGCCGGCAGCGAAGACGTCGAACTGCGTATCCGGCTCACCGTACGCCGGACGGCGGGCACGCAGACGGTGCTGTACTCGGCCGACGGTGACCTGCTGCTGGACGACCTGGAGCTGGACATCTGTCGCATCTCCGCCGCGGTCGACGGCGAAGCGGAGGCGAGCGTGTCATGACCCTTCCCTCGACTCACGACGTGGCCCTGGCCGCCGAACGCCGCATCGCCGCCCGGCTGCTGCTCGCCCGCCCCCTGGTCGCGTCGGACGGCCCCCATGCCGACCTCTTCCCGCTGATCCGCAGGCACGCCGACTGGCTGGGCAAACGGTTCCAGCAGGTGCTCGGCTACCGCCTGCTGGTCGACAGCTCCTACGCCCGGCTGTTCAAGGCGGGGCTGGGGGCGAGCTCGGGACACCGGCTGGAGCGCTCCACCGGCACCCCTTTCACCCCGCACACGTACGCCTGCCTCGCGCTGGCCCTGTCCGTGCTGGTGACCGCGCCCGAGCAGATGCTGTTGTCGCACTTGGTCGCCGACATCAGGGCCGCCGCGGCCGACGCGGGGATCGAGCTGGAGGAGACGGGCCGGGTGGCCGGGAAGCGAACGCTGGTCGCAGCTCTGCGCCAGTTGGTCGACTGGGGCGTGCTCATCGAGACCGAGGGCCAAGTGGCCGCGATCGCGCATGAGGCGGGCGGAGAGGCCCTGATCACAGTGGATCGGGAGCTGGCCCGCGTGGTCGTCGCCGGCCCGCTCGCACAGGCCCGGGACGGCGCCGACCTGGTCCGGCGGGCAGCGGACCCGGGGTTCGGCGGACCGCGCACCTATGTGCGTCGGATGCTGGTCGAGACACCCGTCGTCCACCTCGACGAGCTGACCGACGCCGAGCGCGACTGGCTGCGTACCCGGCAGCGCCGGGAAGCCCAGGCTTTCTCTGAACTCCTGGGGCTGGAGCTGGAGATCCGTGCCGAGGGGGTCGCTCTGGTGGACCCCGAGGAGGAGCTGACGGATCTGCACCTGCCGGGCACCGGGACCGTCGCACAGGCCGCGCTGCTGCTGGCGGAACGGCTCGTGGAACAGCTTCGGCCGCAGGAGCCGGGGCATCCGGCGACCGGCGGGACGCTCGTCATCGGAGTGGCTGTCCCGGACGGCCTGGTCGACGAGCTGCTGGCCGAACTCATCGCCGAGTACGGGCAGCGCAGCAACTGGCAGCGCGGCTACCTGGAGGACCTTCCCTCCCTGCGTGAGGCCGTACTGGACCTGCTGGTCCGCATGCGGCTGATGGCCCGCGCCGGGCGGCTGCGCGCCGAGGGAGAAGGACTGCCGGAGGGATACGTCGAAGAGGCGCCGGAAGGACGCACGGTGACCGATGTCCATGGCGCACGGCCCGGCGGTGACGGCTGGGTGCTGCTGGCCGCAGCGGCCCGCTACGCCACCCACGTCACCGTGCGCCCGGCCACCGCGGCTGGCAGAGGCACGGACGTCCAAGAGGAGTTGCCGCTATGACCACCGACGCGCGTGGCCTCGTTCCGCTGCCGCGTTCCGGCCCCGCGACGACCACCGGCGCGCGTTTCCGGCTGCACCGGGCGGGCATCCAGAACGTCTGGCAGTACGACGAGCAGGAGTTCTCCTTCGGCGACGGACGGCTGCTGCTGCGCGGCAAGAACGGCGCGGGCAAGTCCAAGGCCCTGGAGATGCTGCTCCCGTACCTTCTGGACGGCGACTCCCGGGCCTTGGACGCGACAGGCACCGGCCGCACCACGCTCGCCTGGCTGATGCTGGACGGGTTCGAGCAGACCAACCGTCTCGGGTACCTGTGGGTGGAGTTCCGGGGCACGGCCGCCGACGGCGGTCACCGCCACCTGACGCTCGGCGCCGCCATCCGTGCCTCGAAGTCGACGCAGAAGGCGCTGCCGACGTTCTTCGTCACCCCGCTGCGGGTCGGTGAGGACCTGCACCTGGTCGAGGCAGGTAAGCCGCTGCCGGTCGACCGGCTCAAGGAGATCGTCGGTTCCGACAACGCGACCGAACGTGCGGTCCAGCACCGCTCCCGTGTGGCCCGGGAACTGTTCGGGATCACCGATGCGACGCGCTACCGCAACCTCACCCAGCTCCTCCACCGACTGCGGCGCCCGACGGTCGGGGACCGCATCGAACACGGGGGCCTGGCCTCCCTGCTCAGCGAGACCCTGCCGGGGCTCGACGAGGACGTGGTCGAGAAGGTGGCGCGCAACCTCCACGACCTCGACGCCGTGCGGGACGAACTCGGCCGCCTGGAACGCACCGACGCGGCCTTGCGCACGTTCCTCACCGGCTACCGCGGCTACCTGGCCGGAGTCCTGCGCACCTCCGCGCAGAGAGTGAGCCACGAGCTGGGCGTCCTCACGCAGCGGCGCCGGGCGGCCGGAGACGCCGCACAGCGGACGAGCGACCTGAGGACGCAGGAGGAGGAGTCGGAGGGCACACTGGAGACCCTGCGCGAAGAGGAACAGGCCGCCCGGACCGATCTGGCCGCCCTGCACGCCAGTCACGCCTACCGCAGCCTGCGCGAACTGTCAGAACGCCGCGGCACGGTGGAGGCACTGCACACCGCCGCCGTGGCCGCGTTCACCACCCTGCGGAACGCGCACGACGCGGAGGAGAGCTCGGCGGAGCGGCTGGCCGAAGGTGTCGAACACCTCGGAAGCCGCCTGACCGAGCTGGGAACCGAGCATCGGGAACTGCTGACGCAGGCGGAGAAGGCCGGGCTTCCCACCGGCCATCTCGGCGCGGCGGTGGCGCTACAGCGCACGGTTCTCGCCCAGGCCACCGAGACAGAGCTGACGACTCCGGACAGGGAGACGCGCACCGTACGGCACCGACCCGTGGCCCGCGTCGACACGGCCACGACGCTGGAGGGTCTACGGTCCTGGCAGAACCAGCTGGAGGACGCCGAGGCGGTCGCGAGAAACCGCGCCCGGATGGTTCAGGAGGTGACCCGTCTCATCTCACGGGCGGACGAGGCCCGGGGCGGGGCGGATCAGGCCGATGCCGAGCGGGAACGGCTGGAGGGCGAGGCGGAAGAGGCCGCCGGTCGTCTCGACGTCAGTCGCCAGAAGGTCGTTGAGGAGAGCCGCGTCTATGCGGACCGTGTCGCCGAGTGGGTGGTGGACGCGCGGACCGCGCTGGGGCCCGACTGCCCGCCTATGGACGCCGTCCACGCCTCCGTCGGCTGTGAGACCTCCGCCGACGCGCCGTTCGCGGACCGCACGCTGCCACCAGACATCGACAGCCAGGCGCGGCAGACCGCTCAGGCCGCATTTGAGCCGTACGGCGAGGAACTCACCGGACTCCGGGACGCCCTGGCGCTCGACGTCAGTCGGCTCGGCGAGGAACTCGACCGCCTGGCTGAGCAGAAGCGGGACTGGGAGCAACGTACCGACCCTGAGCCGCCGGCCCCGCACCATCGCGTCGCCGCGAGGACGCCGGGCAGCGGAGCACCTTTTTACCGGCTCGTGGACTTCGCGGACGAACTCGCTCCGGCCGACCGAGCCGGTCTGGAAGGAGCCCTGGAGGCCAGCGGAATCCTGGACGCGTGGGTGGGCGCGGACGGCGCTCTTCGCGATCCCGGCACCCGAGACACCCTTCTACGGCCCGGTCCCCTGCTGTCGGACGGCCCGACTCTCGCCTCGGCCCTGCGCCCGGCCCCTGAACCGGGTGGCGGCGTCACGCCCGAGCAGGTGGGACGTCTGCTGGCCACCATCGCACTCGCACCGGCACAGGAGACCTCCGCCCACAGCGCGGTTTTCTACGACGGCAGTTGGCGTCTGGGCGTGCTCAGCGGCCGTCACGACAAGGGCGCCACCGAGTACGTGGGGGCCGCCGTACGCGCTGAAACCCGGCGGCGCATCCTCGCCGAGCTGGAGGAGCAGATCACGCAAACGGAACAGCGGCTGGCCGGCGTCCGCGAGGAGCTCGCCGTAGCCGATGCCATGCGTCGGGCTCTCACGCTCGCGGAACGGGGCTTCCCCAGGGCACGGAGTCTTGCGGACGCATGGAGCAGGACCGAATCAGCAGACAGGACGCTGCGTGACCTGATCGCCAAGGCGACCCGGGCGGCACGGCTGGCCGAGCAGGCCCGCGCTCTCGCGGTGGCGGCGCGTGCCGAGGCGGATGCCACGGCAACCGCCCACGACCTGTCCGGCGACCTCGCCGCCCTGGACCGCGTACGCACCGCATTGGCTGCCCTGCTCAGCGGTGTCGGGCATCTGCGCAGGGCTGCCGTCGGCACGGGCGAGCGGCTCGGCGCGAACCAGGCCGATGCCGACCGGTACGCACGCGCCCGAGAGGATCGCCTGGCCGCGGACGAGAGTTACCGGCTCCACCTCGCCGGGCTGCGCACCGCTGAGCAGGACCTGCGCACCCGCGAGGGGGCGATCGGGTCGTCCGAGGAGGAGATCCTCACCCGCGAGCAGGAGGCCAAGCAGCGCATCGCGAATGCCGTCCGCGCCCTCCCCGCGGCCGGGCGAGCCCGCGACGAACTCCACGACCTGCGCGTGCGCGCGGAAGAGGACGAGAAGCGCCTGCGCGGGAACCTGGCGGACCAGGAGGCGGCGGTCATCGACACCGGCAGCGCTCTTCGCGGTGCTCTCGGCCGGCCCGAGGTGGTGCGCGGCGCCGGTCTCGACCGATCCTCGCTGCCCGAGTACGTGTCGGACGATCCCGGCGCAGACGTTCGCAGCCGACTGCGAGCGCTGCGGGCGCTCGCCGACGCCGTGGAGCAGGCCCTCGGCCGCCCGAAGGGCGAGGTGTCGGACAGCACCCTGCTCAATCGGCACACCGAGCTGCGCGACCAACTGGCCGGCGGGTTCGACGCGCAGTTGGAGGAACGCGACGGAATCAAGGTGTGCCGCCTGGTCGACGACCACGGGTCCCATGACGTCGCGGCTGTGGGCGAGCGGATCGCGGTCCAGGCCGCGGAGGCCAGGGGACGGCTCACCGACCGCGAGCGCGATGTGTTCCAGCGGTTCCTGACCGGTGAACTCGGCGATCACCTCTCGGCACAGGTCATCACCGCGGCGAACCTGGTCGCGGCTCTCAACGAGACCCTGCGGACGGTACGCACATCCCACGGTCTCGGAGTCGAGCTGCTGTGGAAGCTGGACGAGGACGTGGACGCGGACGTACGCGCGGCCGTCGAGCTACTGCGCAGTCCGTCGAGCCTCAGGACGCGCGATCAGACCGAGCAGCTGCGCGAGGTACTGCAACGCCGGATCGAGGACGCCAGGCGCGCCGACCCGTCGGCCGGTTATGCCGCCCATCTGCGGACCGCGCTGGACTACCGCGACTGGTTCCGTTTCCACACCTTCGTGGTCGAGGACGCGGCCCCTGGCCGCCGTCGGAAGCTGACCGGCCGGACCGGTCTCAGCCAGGGCGAACAGCGGGTGCTCTCCTACCTCGTGCTCTTCGCCGCGGCTGCCGCCCACTTCACCAGCCTCGCCGAGTCGGCGCCGCACGCGCCGCGGCTGATCCTCCTGGACGACGCCTTCGCGAAGGTCGACGAACCCACCCATGGCCGGCTGGGCCGTATCCTCGTCGACCTCGATCTCGACTTCGTCCTCACCAGCGAGCGGCTGATGGGCAACTGGCCCGAGGTTCCGTCCCTGCACATCTACGAGTGTCTCCGGGATCCCCATGTGCGCGGGGTGGCCACCCTGCACTACACCTGGAACGGTCGGCACAGGCGTCTGGTGTCCGTATGAGCGGGCTGCCCTCCGACACGCGCGACTGGCTGAAGGGACCGGGACTCACCCGGCTCTGGGAGGGAGTGCGCAAACGGCTGGAGAGCAACGGCGTACAGGCCACGGGTTCGCTCCGGCTGACCGCGATGAACGCTCAGGAACGGGGCGACCTGTCTCTCCTGCTGGGCAAACCCCTCACAGGTGCCGCCGTGACCGTACGGCTCGACGTGCTCGACGCACGGCTGCGCGCCTCGGCCGCCGGGCTCGGGCTCAGGCAGACCCTGGAGGAACTCGGACCGCCCCTCACTGACCGCCGTGCCGCCCGCGCGGATGCGACGGCACGACGGGAGCAGGTGTGGTCGTCTCTCGGTTCGTCATTGGACGCCACCCCGCTCGCCGACCAGGAATGGTCCCGGCAGTGGTACGACCTGTTGCGCCGTGCCGGCGTGCCGAGAGGAGTGCCGCCCGAAGCAGCGATCTGGACACTCCAACAGGCTGTCCAAGTCCTCACCACTCTCCTCGGACCCGAGCGGGACGGCACACTCGGCCGAGGAGAACTCGCCGCCATGGCGACCGGCTCCGCGCACGGCCTGGACGACGGCACCTGGCTCGCACGCCTCGTCCAACGCGGTGTCGCCCTCGCCCATGGCGCCGAGTTCCCCGATGACGCGGCCGGTCGACGCGCTCTGTGGCGGCTGGTGTCCGTCACACCGGACGAGGTGTCCAGCACGGTGCTGACCTACGGGCTGCGACCCGAAGGCGAGGGCTGGCGGGAGCGTGCCCTACGGGACCGGACCGAGCATCACGCCGAAGCCCACCTCACACCGCGCGACCTGCACGCCCTGCGGCTGCGACTCCCCGCCGGAACGCTCATCCACATCTGTGAGAATCCACGCGTGGTGGAAGCCGCGGCGGACGCGGCCTGCGTCCAGCCCCTCGTGTGCACGTCCGGCAGCGCCGCCACGGTGGTCCTCACGCTTCTTGACGCCCTCGCCGCCACGGGCTGCCGCTTCGCCTACCACGGCGACTTCGACTGGCCCGGGATCGCTCTGGCCAACCGGGTCATCCGCCGCTACGCAGCCTCGCCATGGCGCATGGGCACAGCGGACTACGAGCGCCTGGCAGCTCGCAGTCAGGCCGAGGGCATCCCTCAACTGACGCTCGACGGCCAGCCGGTCAGCGCGGACTGGGACCCGGACCTCGCCCCTGCCATGACCGCCCTGGGCGTCGCGCTGCATGAAGAGGCGACCCTCGATCTCCTGGTGGACGACCTATCACGTCAGACGTAGAGACGTCGGCGCCAAGCTGGGGCTCTGGGAGCCATCTGGGAGCCGACCCGCTCCCGAAGCCCCGGCAACGGAGCGAAGGTGTACCTCGTACGGACCGCACGCGTGCTCGTGCGCGTGCGCCACGAGTTCCGAGACGGCCAGAACTCCGTCGCTGATGACGTCCCCTGACAGGCCCAGATCCTTGAGGACACGTCGCAGAACCGCGCGGGCTTCTCCCGTCGGGTTGATGGTGTGGTCGGTCCAGCAGTACACGAGGCCGAGAATGGCGGACGGCACGCTAATCATCGGGCGGCGGACCTCCTGTGGGTGACGTCGGTGGCCGTCTCCCGGAGCTGCGACGTGGTCGCGGAAGCGCGTCAGGTACGCCGCTGAGAGGCGTACGGCCGCAGGAAAGCACCCCGGCTTCGGGCACGCGGCCCCGGGAGGATCTTGGCTCAGGCACCACGAGGCCGGTCGCGAGTCACGCACTCAACGATGGCCGCCGGTGCCCCTGATGCTCATGGGCGTCTATGAGGGCGAGGGGCCAGGGAGCGACAAGGCACTCCAGCGAGACCGCCGGCTCGCCGTCGGCCTGTGCTTCCGCCCGTCTGGTCACTGGGAGTATGGGCGGGTGACTGCTGACGTGTTGGGACACTGGGTGCCGGATCGCCCCGAGGATGTGGCCACGGTCTTCGCCAAGGCGGACTTCCCGTGGTGGATCGCCGGTGGCTACGAGATCGAACTCGCGGTCGGTCGCGAGCTGCGCGCACACGGCGATCTCGACGTCCTCGTTCTCCGGCGTAACCAGACCCTCGTACATGAACTGCTGGCCGACTGGAACCTGCACGTGGCGGATCCGCCCGGCCAGGGGGAGTTGCGGCCGTGGCGTCCTGAAGAGGTTCTTCGGCCGCCGCTTCACGACATCTGGTGCCGCCGCACGTCCAAGGCGCCCTGGTCGGTGCAACTCATGCTGGACGAGGCCGAGGGCACCCAGTGGGTCTCGCGGCGCACCCATGAGATCCGGCTCCCGATCGACCAGCTCGGGCGAACGAGCGAGGCGGGCATCCCGTATCTCGCGCCCGAGGTGCAGCTCTTCTACAAGGCAAAGGCGACCCGGGACAAGGACGAGACCGACTTCGAAGCGGTACTGCCGCTGCTCGACGCTCCGGCACGCGTCTGGCTGGCGGACGCGATCGAGGTGATCGCGCCCAACCACCCCTGGCTTCGCCGGCTCCTTCCGGTCAGCCGAACGTGAGCAGCGGAACGTCGTAGAGGTCGGGGTTCCGGGGCCGGGTCATGGTGGGCGACGTGACCTCCACGATCAGCAGCTCGCTGAGGAACTGGACCTTGGTGCTGAGGAGATGGCTAGTCCTGCCGTCGGCCGACTGAGCCTTCAGGCCAGCGGAGACGTGGATGTGCGGAAGTATCCCGCCGGTGGCCGGGTCGTGGGCGAGTGTGCCCGCGCCGAACGCCTCGACGTTGGTGACGTACGTCTTCGCCCAGACCGGTGCGTCCGGGTCAGCGAGCTTCTCACATGCACTCACGATCTCTGCCTCCGCGAAGGCTCCGATGAACGAGGGGATGTAGCCCTGCCGTACGCCGTTGTCCCGGCAGAAGGTGGACAGCGCCTCGAAGAAGTCCTCCCCCGTGGTCGAAGGTGACGCCGAAAGTACGGCCGCCGGTCAGCTCGTGAGCACGCATGGGCGGGTGTCTCCTGATGAGGTGGGATCAGCGGGCGGAGGCGGTGGTGAAGGTCTCGCGGACCGTCGCTCCGTCGGCGCCCTGGGCAAGCAGAGCGTGGAGGAGGAGCCGCGCATGGTACGGGCTGAGGTCTCCGGCGCCGATGAGTCCTCGTCCGAGGAGGTCCTTCTCGGAGCCTGGGAAGCCGTACGTGTCGGACAGGACGGGTCCGTTGCCGATGCGGGAGGCGAGGACCACGGGTATGCGGGACGCGAGTTTGGTGAGTCCTTCGACGAGACGCTCCGGGACGTGGCCTACGCCGAAGGCCGCGACCAAGAGCCCGTCACAGTTGCCGTCCCACAGGTCGAGCAGGGCTCCGTCGTCGCCGAGGGTGACGGTGTAGAGCCCGACGCGCGCCACACGGTCGGGGGCACCGACCAGCGATCCACGGGACGGCAGAACGCCCACCCACCGCACCCAGTTCTCCGCGATCCGCGCGATCGGGCCGCTTGCTGGTGAGGTGAAGGCGGCGGGGCTGGTGGTGTGGGACTTGCGGACGGTCCGGGCCAAGTGGATCTCGTCGCCAAGTACGACGAGACACCCATCGTGACGCGTCGTCATCTCTTGCTGGGTGCATGTCAAGAGATGACTGACCTCCGGTCGTAGGCATCATGTTGGCTCCGGCAGCCCGCCCCTGTCTGCTCAGCAGGAGGAGGCGAGGTCGTCAGACGGTCCGGATCTCGGTGCCGAGCGCCGCCGAGACGGCCCGCTGGTGGACAAGACCTGTTCGCACCAGCCGGGCCTCGGGGGTGAAGCAGTCGACGATGGTCAAGTGGTTCACCGCCGGGCACACTCCACCGTCGACGATGAAGTCGGGTTCCAACCCGGAGACGGACAGGAAGGCGTGGACCTGGTCGAGGGTGATGGCCGGCCCGGGGTCGTTCGGGCCGGCGTCCCCGGAGACGTTCGCCGTCGTGGCTGCGAGAGGTACTTTCGCCGTCGACGCGAGGTCCCCGAGGATGCCTGGGTCGATGGTGACCAGGGCGGGTGATCCGACTGCCGCAAACTGCGCGGCGTCCTCCAGGCTCTTCCACGGCAGCAGTAGTGCGAGATCGCCAGGCCAGAAGGCCTTCGCGAGGCACCTGGCCTCCGGGCTGAGGACGAAGCGTTCCTCGCAGGAGGCGGTGGAGGTGGCTACGTAGGCGAGGGGCTTGCCGCTCGGGCGGCGCTTGCCCGTGATGATGTCGTCGCAGGCCCGCGCGTTGCTCGCGTCGGCGCAGACCATGTACCAGCGGTGGGTGGGAACGATGACGAGACCTCCGTCCTCGATCGCCTGTGCTGCGACATCGAGGTCCTCGGGACCGATGACACGCATGAGCTACTCCTTGTCGGCCGCAGGCTGTGGAGCTGCGGTGAGAGGCGGATAGTCGAGCAACGGGTCGCGCAGGGCTTCGAGGCGGCGGCGCGGGTGAGCCGGGTGGGAGACGCGGAAGTAGGCCATCACCCTAGGGAACGGGGTGAGGTTCCGTCCCACCGAATGCGGGACGAGGTGGTGCATGAGCAGGACGTCGCCGGGAGCACCGAGCAGAGGGACACCGCTCGCCTGGTCGACTTCAGGGGGCACCTGCTCCGTCATGCCGAGCGACCACTGGGTCCGGAACCAGTCCGCCATGGTGTGGTGACCGCCCGGCTGGTAGTGCAGTGCTCCGTCCCGCGCGCTGCTCACGTCGGACAGGACGACCCCGACGAGGAGCGAGAAGGTGCGCAGTTCTCGCGGATCGAGGTGGGGGCAGGAGACTCCATCCACGTGCATAGCCTTCTCGGGCTGCGCGTCGGGGAACTCGGACTCGGGTACGCGGATCTGGATCTGTGCGGTGGTGACGGGGACGGTCTCCCCGAGCAGTTCGGTGGCGAGTTCGGCCGCGCTCGTCTCCCCGTATAGGGCGAGGAGGTCGGGGTGGCTGCCGAGTTCGGGGGCGAAGGTGCGCCGACTGTAGCCCGGGATGTCGCAGGGTTTCAGGTCTCGGTACCAGGTCCCGACGAGGGAGGCGGCGCGTTGGACGAGTGCGGGAGCTACCAGGGCGCGGCGTATGAGGACTCCGTCGCGTTTGAACGTGTCCTTCTCCTCAGGCGCGAGGGGCATGGTGCCTCCGTAAGGTCTGCGACGGCTCGTAGGGCGTGGTGGTGTCGATGCGGTCGAGTAGGTGTGTACCGGCGTCGAGTGCTGCGGTGAGGAGCTTCTGTCCGACTTCCGGGGTGGCTTTGCGCGGGTCGTCGCCGATGACTCCGTCGGTGGAGAGAGCGGGATCGTCGGAGGTCCAGGGCCAGGTGACGCCGCGATCAAGTACGAGGTGGCCGATCGCCCGGCGTCGGCCGGGGCCCGGCAATGTCTCGCTCGGCAGGAGGTCGAGCCGGACCCGGTCCGGGGCGACGGCGAGCATGAGGGCGGTCTCCAGCGCTCCGGCGTGCACCTCGGGCAACTCGCTCTCGGTCGGGAAACGACTGGCGGCCAGTGCGGCCGGGTGGAGGACACGACTAGTGACGCCGTGCGAGTGGCGTAGCTGGTGGACGACCGCCTCCAGGACGCCGCGATTGCCGCCGTGACCATTGACGAGGAGCACTGACTGGACGCGCGTGGACCGGACGTACTCGGTGACGAGCGTGATGATGAGCGTTGCGTACAGGTGGAGGTCCAGGGTGATGGTCCCCGGCGTGCGAGCGTGTTCGGGCGATAGGCCGTAGGGAACGGCCGGCCCTACCCAAAGGTCGTGTCGGCCCGCCGCGTGTGCGGCCAGGCAGTGGGCGAAGCGCTCGGCGATGACGGTGTCGGTGTCCAGGGGCAGGTGCGGGCCGTGCTGCTCGACCGATCCGAGCGGCAGGCAGAGGACGGACCGCTCGCCGAGCTCGGCCGCCACACGAGGGGCGCTGAGCGCGGCGAACGCCCGCCTGGTGCCGCTGGTCGTCACCTCCTGCTCCGCCGCCCGAAGCGGATCAGGAACTCGTTCTCCTCCGGGAAGTTGTCGTCCTCGCTGAAGTCCGTGAGCCGCTCCTTGACCGCCGTCTCGAATTCCGGCAGCCGGTCTCCGAAGAGGTGGGGTGCGGCGAAAGAGGTGGAGTAGAGGTAGCCGAGGATGTCCTCGGTGGTCCAGGCGCGGTGCACGGGGATCCGTGCCTCCTCGACCTGGTCGAAGGGCGACTCCTCCATGATCTCGCTGTAGGGACGGTTGTGGTGCTGGAAGGTGCCGGAGCCGGCGCGGCGTTCCTCGCCGAGGAACGACTTGATGACGTCCCGGACGGCCTCCTTCCAGGGGTTGGTCGCGGTCCAGAAGCTGCTGTCGCCGAAGATGGCCACGACGCCGTCGGAGGCGACCTGGTCTTCCAGACGGACCAGTACGGCGGCCTGGTCCAGCCAGTGGAACGCGCGGCAGATCGTGACCAGGTCGGCTTTCCACCCGGCGGGCGGCACGAAGTCCTCGGCGGTGCTCTCGACGAGCGACAGGCGTGTGCTCTCGGACAGCTTCGGGCGCAGCGCCGACTCCGCCGCGGCGAGCATGTCGGCGTCGTTGTCGACGGCGATGATGTCGTCGAACCGGCCGAGAAGTGCCTCGGCGACCAGTCCAGTGCCGGTGCCAACATCCAGCAGGCGACGTCGGCCGCCAGTCCGGCCCGGAGCGGCCCGGTCCAGGCACGCGGCGACGTCCTCCGGGATACCGGGGCGGAACTGGCGGTAGTAGCTGGCGGTTCCGGTGAACAGGCTCATGTGGCGCTCCGTGGTGCGAGGTGCTGGATGTGGGAGGTGGCTGCCGCCAAGTCGTCGGCGACGAGCACACCGTGGTCAACGAGCAGGGACTCGTCGGGGACCTGTCTCCCGCGCGAGATCCACACAGCACGCGCCCCTGCCTCGACGGCACCCACGATGTCGCACGTCCAGTCGTCACCGACGTGGATCAGGCCACTTGGATCCATGCGGAAGTGGTCTGTCACGGCATGGAAAGCGCGGCGGTCGGGCTTGGTGAGACCGATGCGGCAGGACGGGAAGAAGTCGCTCACCCATGGGGAGAGGAGCTCGCGCATTCCCTCGGTGTCAGCATCGACGCAGGTCACGTTGGAGAGGGTGACGACGGTCGCTACCGCGCTGATACGGCGGAGGGCCTCGGTCGTGCCGGGGTAGAGGCTGAACGGGGCTGGCGGTACATCGCGTGGGAACGTCCCCGTCGGCACCTGGATGGCTTCGCAGATCTCGTGCACCACGGAGTCGGTCAGGGCCGGGCGGATGTGGAGGCTGGACCGAAGGATCTCGCGGGTGCGGGCGGGAGGAAGCGGTGACGCTTCGACCAGCCGCATCGTCAGGCCGGGACCGTCGGCCATGCCCAGAGTGCCCCCGACGTCCACGGAGACCAGCAGTTCGGGTCGTGACGTCACTGATTCCTCCCTGCGGCAGCCGGAAGGGCGGAGACAACGGCTTCGATACGGACCCGCCGTATGTCCGGGGTGGTGGCTTCCGAGAGGAACGTCAGGACGTACCGCAGCTCCGCTCCGTCGAGCGCGTCCAGTGATCGCCCTTCCTGATCAGCTACGGAGTTGAGATCGGGTGGGACGCTGCGGGGACGCAATCCGTGCGGCAGGTGCAGTCGGCCGTGCCAGTGCTCGCCGTCGGCTGGCGTACGGAACCCGCTCGTGGGCCGCAGGACGGTGACGTCGTCCAGGGTGAGGATGCGCACGGGAACGGACTGGTCCGCGATGTCGAGGCTTCCGGTGAGGAAGGTGTCGTGGCCGTCGAGCCGTCGCGACAGGCGGAGCAGGGGCCCTTCTGGGCGGTGGGCGACCGTGCCCTCGACGGGAACGTTCAGTGGGGCGCTGGGCATGTTGTGCTCCTTGGCGTGGTGCCGAGACCCGGAGTGTCCGGCAAGCGGATATGGCCGTTTTCGGGGCGGAGTGGCACCTCGTAGAGGCGTTGCCGACCGGGCTCCCATCGCAGCCGGTACTCAGCGGCCGGGACGGCGTCGGGGTAAGCGGCGGCGAGGTGGAGGGCGGGCAGGAGCGAGCGGCCGTGTGGGTACACGGGGACGCCGTGGGTCTCAGCGACTGGGACGATCTGTGCCGCTCGGGTCAGACCGCCGCATCCGACGACGTCGAGGGTGAGGGCGCTGGGGCGTATGTACTGGATCAATCCGGCGGGATCCTCGTCGTAGTGCGCGCGTTCGCCGACTGCCAGCGGCAGTGGACTCGCCGCAAGGAGTTCGTACGTGTCGGCGTCGTGACGCGGGAGCGGGTCCTCCAGCCAACGAAGGCAGGCGGGATCAACGGCCTGCGCGAAGGCCAGGGCCACTGCCGGTGTCCAGGTGCCGACCGCGTCGACGGCCAGCGGCGCTCCGAGAGCGTGGGAGCAGCGCTCGACCGCTTGAGCCATGCGGGCAGCGGCTTCGCCCGAGGGGTCGGCAGGGTCCCGGCGAAGCCCCCACTTGGTGAAGCTCCAGCCGCCGGCCATGACGCCGGTCAGGACGTTCGGGCTGTTGACGCTGCTGAGGTCCTGGGTGAGCCAGGAGGCGTAGGCCGGGACGAGCGGCTGCGGTGCCGCAGTGGTGAGGAGTCCGGCCACGGCGCACCCGGCGAGACGGCCGTGGAGGTCCCAGACGGCGCAGTCCACCGTGCCGACGGCCCATGAGGCCACCTCGGACGGCTGCCCGCGAGTCGCGGCCCGCAGGTCGTCGAGCAGGCGAACGTGGTCGGTGACCAGCGCGTCCTTCGCCTCAGGGGCGAGTACGTCGTTCACGTAGAGGGCCACGCCTTCCCCGACCGGGCCGTACCAGCCGACCTCGTTCCCGGCGCGGACCGCGACGAAGAAGGTGTCGTCCCCGGCTGCGGCGGGCTGTCTCGTCTGGATCACGTGGAGGTCCTGGATGGTCCACGAGCTCATCGGACCACCTCCCGGGAGGCCAGAAGGAGGTCGGCGGCCCGCTCGACTCCCGCCACGTCCATGCCCATGGTGCGAGCGAGATCGCGCTGCGGCATCGGGCCGACGGGTTCCTGCCATCCGATAATGTCGACGGGGCGGTGGAGCCTTCCCGCCAGCAGCCCCCACAAGGCTGCCGGGTGCCCCAGGGTGAGGATGAGAAGGGGGGCGTGGGCACCGAGATAGTGCTCGATCTCGCGCCCGTTCAGGCCCCGTGGCCACGCGCTTGGAGCACCGAGAACCGTGACGTCCAGCAGACTGACGATTCGGATCCGGCACCTGTGACGTACGCGAATGCGGTCGACGGCTTGCGTGGCCACGGCGGCGGGGATGTCTCCCGCCGTCACGATTGTCAGGTCGGGTTCGTCATCGTCGCTGAGGTGCGACCACACGGCGAGCCCACGGTTCTGCTCCTCGGCTAGGTAACTTCCCGGGTGGAGAGTGCGGTCGTGCTTGCCGGTGATGACCAGGTTGACGCGGTCCACTGAGTCGAGCGCCTCGTCCAGGACCGCCACCGTCCGCGCCGGGTCCGCCGGCGTCAGCACCCGCACACCAGGCGCGCCAAGTCCCAGCAGGACGGTGGCGAGGGACGGGTCGCCGTGCGTGAGTACGTTCTGCCAGCCGTATGAGGTCAGAAGAATGTTGAGGCTGGGCAGGCCCCGCGCGCCGTCGAGGCGTCGCTGCTTGATGTGTCCCACCAGGCCGCTCGTGAGCAGAGGGGCGAAGCCCTCGTACGACACGAGCAGGCCCCGTCGCCCGCTGGCGGTCCAGCCGGCGAGCCACTCCAGCAGCACCTCCTCCGCCAACAATTCGTGAGCCCATCGCTCACCTGTGAGACCGGCAAGACGGTTGGAGGCCAGTTCGTCCGGACTGAGAAGCAGGAAGTCCCCTCGTTCGGCGTGCTGCCGGACGACCCCGGTGACCCCGCTCGCGAACGACACAGCGCTGACCTCACGCCGGGCCGTAGGGGTTGTCGGCTGTGTGGGAGGAAGGGAGCACCAGCGAATCCGAGCGACGGCTTCCGCGAGGGTCCCTCGGCTGCGTCCGTACGCGTCGAAGAGCTGCGAAGGCCGGTAGGAGGCCAGCCAGTCGTCGAGCTGCGCCAGTTGTTCCATGTTCGCCCTCGGGTTCGTAAGAGGTGTCTTGTGCAGGGCGGGAGTGCCGAGGAGCGTTCGGCTGCCGAGGGCAACGGGGCCGGTCCATCCCTTGACGCAGCGCAGGACGAGAACCGTGGAACGGTCCTGCCGGGTGGACTCCACGGCGTCCCGCAGGGCGGCGTGAAAGGCGGCGTGCTCCGGCTGCGATCCGGTGGTGACGTGAACGATCTCGGCTTCCCATCCGAGGCCGGCGAAGTACGCGCGAAGGCGGTCGTCGTTCAACCGTCCGAGCAGGGACGGACCGCCCATGCGGAAGCCGTTCACATGCACTATGGGAAGGACTGCGGTACCGGCGAGGTCTCGGTGCGCCAGCCAGGCGGCCGCGGTGGTCGGGGTTTCGCACTCGCCATCGCCGATCACCGGGACAACAATCCGACCGCGAGCGTCCAGGGCGGTTCCTTGGGCGAAGGGCAGGCATCCGCCGAGGCGTCCGCCGAGGAAGGCGCCCGCGGGAAGCGCCGGGAAGACCTCGGCTCCCAGCCCGTCCACATCGGGGAATGCTTTGGAGAGCCGTCGCAGACCTTCCGCGTCCGCGCCGTAATCGGGGCGCAGTCCGCCGAGCTCGCCCGTGACCCAGGAGGCGGAGAGCTGGACGACCCCGGCGTGCCCGGCACCGAGCAGCGGCACGAGGCTGACTTCTTCTTCAAGGGTCCCGGCGGCTAGAGCGAGGTGGGACAAGGCCCAGGCAGTGCCCGGCACGGTTCCCCAGTGTCCCGAGGGGCGCGGCTTCACGTGTTCGGCCGTGAGCGGCCGGCTGAGCAGGACGTTGTCCTGTAGGTGGAGTTGGCACACTGAGGCGTAGCAGATGGCTCTCCACAGGGCGTCGGCCAGAACGGCGTTGCGCTCCATCACGCGCCGACCAGGGTCTCGTCGGCGAAGGTGAAGTACCACAGAGGGCGGTAGCACTCCCATGCCACGGGTCGCAGGCCGGAGGGCTTCATGATCCTCTCTATCTCGACGCGGGCGCGGAGGTAGTACTCGAGCTCCTGTGCCCCAGTCGCGCGCAGGCCGGCCATGACACGGTTGTGGGCCTGGTAGACCTGGAAGTTGGGGAACTCGGTCACATACGGCGCGAGGGCCTCGACACCGGTGCGCATCGCGTCGAGGTCGTCCAGTCCCGCGATGTACGTGAACGACGTACCGTGGCCCGCGGCGACCGCCCGCCTCAGCACTTCCGGCATCGAAGTGGTCGTCAGTACGGTCTTGCTGGCCTTCAGCAGGAGGTCGCGTCGGGTGAAGCATTCAGCGGTCAGCCTCAGAACGAAGGGGCCGACGTCGGCGAGCTCGTCGAACGCCTGCCGGGAATGAAGCACTGATGTAAGGAAGCCGAGTCTGGCTTCGATGCCGTACTCGCCGAGCACGGAGCGCAAAGCCCGCAGATGGTCGACGGCCGCGGCCTCCCGTTCGAAGCAACCGGTTGAAACGGTGACCTCTCGAACCTCCGCCAGGTCACGCCGCGGGTGCTGCTCGCGCAGCGCGGCGAGAAGTTCTCGGAGGTCCTGTTCCTCCGACAGCCGGGGGTCTGCGGCCGCCTCCAGCGTGTTGGGGCAGAAGGCACAGCCCACGCACCGACTCCGGGCATTCGGATTGAGCGTCAAGGCGGTGCCACCGTCACGAAAGTAGCCACCGACGGCCTCATCGGCATCGACACGCTCCACCAAGCCGAGCGGGGAGTCACCCAGCAGCAGTTGCCCGCCCTCCATCAGGCGGAAGGGCGATGTCGCCGCGTTCAGCGGGACGATGAGCTGCCAGGGCGTCGACGGCGCGCTGTTCAGCCTCACCTGGAGACGGGCGCGGTGACGCGGCGCTTCCCCGTTGACGCCGTGGAGGTTGATCGCGATCAGCAGGGCGTCTTCGACCGGCAACCCGTACCTCCGCGCGAGTCGCTCCACATCCACGAGTGTGGACGTCACGCCCGCCTGTCCGCCGAGTAAAGCTGTCACGCGTGTGCTCCATCCATGAGGCAGGAGAGGGGATGGCACGTCGGCGGAACACGAGGGAAGCTCCGCCGACGGCTCCCAAGAGCGTGCCGTCGTACGGCAGGACGGCGAACCACGCGCAGGGACTTCTCACGGACGTCCCGGGACGTTTTCAGCAGACGGCGTGCGTCAACGACCGGAGGTGGCACATCAGAGCGGCGACATCGGTGAGATCAGCAAGCACCGTGCTCGCTCCGGACTCCTCCAGCTCGTCCGCGCTGTGGACGCCAGACGCCACCGCGATGACGTGCGCGCCGGAGTCGAGGGCGGCTTGGACGTCGCGCGGGGTATCACCGATGAGGACCACCGGCGTCTCGATCGGCGTGCCGTACGCCTCCCCGACACGGGTCCGTGCAACGCCGACCAAGTCCGCCCGGTCCGTCGCGTCCGCTCCGTACCCTCCGCACTCGATGTCGACCAGGCCGTCCAGGCCGAAAGCCCTGAGCTTGACCCGGGCGTTCGCCTGGACGTTTCCGGTGAGGACCGAGGAGATCATGCCGGACTCGGCCGCCACCGCGGCGAGGGCCTCGCGCGCACCGGGAAGCGCCCAGCCACGACGGGCGAGCTCAGCCTCCCGTGCCGCGCCGGCGGCCTCCAGGACGGGCTGGATCACTTCCCACTCCGGTGGCTCCATCCCGTGGTCCTGGAACATCCCCGCGAGGATCAGCCGGTCGGTCCGGCCCTCGGTACGGGCTGGATGGTCAGCGGTACGACCGGCGACGTCTTCGAACGCGGCGGCGTAGATCTCTTTGCTCACGCCGGAGTTCTCAATGAGGGTGTGGTCGATGTCCCAGAGCACGATCAGTGACACCGGTCCAGCGTAGACGTACGAACAGTTCCGGCCACAACCGCATCCAGCGGGCTCATCGCACTTGCGGCCTGCTGTCACGGTCCGGTTGGCTTGCCTGGGTGAATGAGCGACTGCGCTCCGCACTCGTGCAGCGGGGCCTGACAGTGGAGGAGTTGGCAGGAGCCTGCTCCGTGGACCCGAAGACGGCCAGCCGGTGGGTCGGCGGCCGGATCCCCCACCGCCGACACCGTTGGACGGTCGCGAACCTGCTGCGGGTCGACGAGACATACCTGTGGCCGGACACCGGTCAAGGAGATCAACGGCTTGGCTCGGCGCGCTCAGAGCTCGTCGACACCTACCCCAACCGGGCAAGTGTCCCCCGCGATGTGTGGCTCTCCTTGCTTCTGGGTGCCATGAAGCAAGTTGACGTGCTCGTCTTCTCGGGAACCTTCTTCGCGCAGACGAACCCGCACATCGCGAGGATGCTCCAGGAAAGGGCACAGGCAGGCGTTCGTGTCCGGCTGTGCTTCGGAGATCCGGACGGGTCGGCGGTCCGTATCAGGGACAAGGAGGAGAGCATCGGAGGCACGCTCGCGGCCAAAATCAAGGCGTCCCTCACCTACTACCGCGACCTCGTCGGCTACCCAGGCTGTGAGGTGCGCCTGCATGACACGACGCTCTACAACTCGATCTTCCGATACGACGACCACCTCATGGCCAACCCGCACATCTGGGGCCAGCCGGCCAGCGCCAACCCGCTACTCCAGCTCCGCAATGCAGACGGCGGAGAATGGTTCCAGCGGTATAGCGACAGCTTCGAGGCCGTATGGGCATCAGCGCGCCCCTGGGCGCCCGACAGGCAGGAGTAGCACCACCGTGGGCAGGACCGAGTACTACCACGACCCCAAGGCCCCCAAGGCCAACACCCTCATCCCCGCAAGCAACCTGCTCGTGGTCAACGACGAAGGCGCCATCCTGCTCCAGCGCCGCCGTGACACCGGCCAGTGGGCCCTGCCCGGCGGGGCCCAGGACATCGGCGAGAGTCCGGCACAGTGTGCCGTCCGCGAGTGCCAGGAGGAGACCGGCATCGTCGCAGAGGTCACCGGCTTCCTGGGCGTCTACTCCAACCCGGAACACATCATCGAGTACACCGACGGCGAGATCCGGCAGCAGTACGAGGCCGCCTACATCGGCCGCCCAGTCGGCGGCGAGCCCACCGTCAACGACGAAGCCGACGGCGTGCGCTGGGTCCACCCGCACGACCTGCACACGCTCGACATCCACCCGAGCATGCACGAGCAGATCGGCCACTACCTCGCGGGCGCGTACCCCCACCTAGGCTGATCGTTCGCGTTCACAACTCGACGCCGGCCTCGACCGCGGCCGCCCGCACACGATCCACACTCGCGTGGATGTGCGGTGCGGCCCGTCGGATGAAGCGTCCCACCACACTGTCCTCGCCGTAGCGGTCCAGGATTTCTTTAAGCCGCTCATGGGGCGTCGTCCGCCGACCGTCCGGCGTCGTGGTCATATCGCAGTAGACCAGCGCGTCCACGAGCAATGGATCATTCAGAAGGGGGAACTCGTCGGCCAGCTCGTCCCGCAGGCCGCGCTCCTCGGCTTCCAGCAGGGCGTACGTGTGGTTCGCCACCAGCCGGACGACTCGCTCGTCCGCCGCGTGCGTGTCGCGCAGGTAGCGGGCTCCATCCAGCGGATGGAATCCGGTGTCGACAAGCGGGGGCGCGTAGCCGACATCGTGCAGCACTGCCGCGGATTCCAGAACGCCGACGTCGTCGCCGACCAGCAGCGCCAGCGTCTGGGCACACGCAGCAACACCCTGTGTGTGTGCCCATCTACGCGGAAGGCTGTCCCGCAACAGCTCGCCAGCCAGTTCGTACGCCCAGTCAGCCTCGGTCGTCGCCACGCGAGGAGGCTATGACAGCAACAATGATGACGTCGACATCAACGTCTGTGGGCTGCACATATGTCGAGTCTCAGTTGATGGTTGACGGGTTGGCGTCGGGTGATGCTTGACGTCTGCCCTAGACGATCTTCCGGCGGTTGTGTTCGCTGGACTTGCGGACCACCACCTCCTTCCTGGTCACGCGCGGGACGGTGGTGATCAGCTCTTGGCCGTGAAAGATACGGATCGTTGTCCCGTCCAGGTGGGCGGTGACGACCTGGTGCGCATAGCCGCGGCCGAGCTGGATGCGCTGTCCGGCGACCATGAACCCGCCGACGCTGCTGACGGTCCGCTCGGCGATCTGCTCGGCGGGCGGTGGCAGCTGGGGAGGCGGTCCGGCCGGGCGGCTTCCTTGCAGGCGCCCGCAGGCCGAGGCCGGCAGAGGGCTGAGCAGGGTGGCCTGCAGGACACGCTGCTCGTCGAGGACGGAACGTCCGCAACCCCGACGCGGTCGCCGCCACCGCCCTCCAGGCCGCCAGGTCTCAGCACGTCACGTTGCCGGGCCAGGATGTCGCCGCCGGCATCGTCGCGGACATCGCCACGCAGGTCCTTGTCCTGGACGACCAGCTCAAGCACATCGACCAGCAGATCCGGCGAACGTTCCATACCCACCCACAGGCCCACATCATCGAGTCCCTGCCGGGCATGGGCCCCATTCTGGGAGCCGAGTTCATCGTCGCAGCCGGTGATCTGGGCGCCTACGCCGATGCAGGCCGCCTCGCCTCTGCCGCCGGCCTGGTGCCCGTGCCACGCGACTCCGGACGCCGCACCGGAAACCTCCACCGCCCCAAGCGCTACAGCCGACGCCTCCGCCGCGTCTTTTATCTGTCTGCCCAGACCAGCATCATCCGCGAAGGCGCCAACCGCGACTACTACCTGAAGAAGCGAGCCGAGGGCTGCAAGCACGTCCAGGCCGTCATCGCCCTCGCCCGTCGACGTGTCGATGTCCTCTGGGCCCTCCTGCGCGACGGCAGGCCCTTCACCTTCCATCCAACCGTCGCCGAAGCCGCCTAAACGGGCCAGCGCATGCCGCCCACCTGGCGATAGCCTGCGGGCCAAACCAGAAGGGCGGGTCCAGTGGGCTTCGACGCAGAACGATCAGCACGCATCGCTGCCATGCAGCGAACCGCCCAGCCCTTCTGGGAGACAACCGGCGACACAGACGCACTCCAGCAGTTCCTCAAGGACAACGGGTGTCACGGAGTGGAGGCCGTGTTTGTAACCATGAAACTACTGAACTGCGATCTTGCCGAAGCTCAGCGAGCCTTCTTCAACGCACCATGCCGCGACGCCGAACGCCGCTTCCACAACTACGCCATGGACCTGCTCGAAGAGGCCGCCGACACCGACACCTGACAGCACCAGCGGCCCAGCAGAGGCCCTTGACTCGGCCATTGAGACTCCGCCGACCTCACTGAAACGACGGACACCGGGTCCAACGAACCGACAGACTAAGGCATCATGCCTGCTCAGCAGATCGAATCAGGGGGCGCGTAGGACCATGCAGATCTTTATCAGCTGGT
The DNA here is from genome assembly GCF_040296125.1 of Streptomyces sp. NPDC002265. Lineage (NCBI taxonomy): Bacteria > Bacillati > Actinomycetota > Actinomycetes > Kitasatosporales > Streptomycetaceae > Streptomyces > Streptomyces sp. NPDC002265. Next base: position 33,538 of record NZ_JBEOWS010000052.1, read on the forward strand.
CAGGAGATATGGCAAAGCAGTGCGCGGAGGCACTCAGGGATTGGCTTCCCTATATGAATCAGGCAATCACGCCATTTGTATCTTCTCAAGACATATCAAAAGGCGAGCGCGGACTAAGTAAGATTGCAAGCCAGTTACAGGAATGCTCTTTGGGGATTGTCTGCGTCACACGTGACAACCAATCCGCACCATGGATTAACTTTGAGTCCGGAGCCCTATCGCGAGAATTGGGGGAAAGTTCTCTAATTCCGTTCCTGGTCGACATGCCCATCAAAGACCTCTCTGGGCCAATTACACAATTCCAAGCGACCGACAGCTCGAACAAGGGCGACGTATGGTCGATGATCAAGTCAATTAACGATAAGTGTGAAGTGACAGTAGAACCCGACAGGCTCAGGACCACTTTCGAGAGATTCTGGGGAGATCTCGAAACCAATCTTGTCACCATTCGAGAGAAAAGCCCAGAAAGCACTACACCCGAACGCGAAACCTCTGAAATTCTCAATGAGCTTGTTGGTCTTGTGCGAGAACAGAGCACTCGTATCGGCGCTCTGGAAACCATCGTTACATCCATTAGGAATATTTCATCACACTACGCAATCAACGAACCCAGGGAAGTGCGCATCACAAACGAGACAGGTAACACCAGGCGCACATCAAGAGTCGCCAACATGGTACGAGAAATGATCGGCACCAAGAACATTACTCGAATGAAGAAGACCGACTACGGGTTAGAAATCTACTGCACCGAGCAAGGGGTCTCCAACGCGCAAGGCGTGCATTCTGATCTTGAACGACTGGCCGCCGACCAGAGTATTTCCATTTCCATTTACAGCGAATCTGGCGGGTATATTCACTCCCACCCGCCCTTCTGAAGTCAGACTCCAATAATCAGACATGACGTTTTAAAGCCTCGCGAAACCACACGTGAAGAAGTTGCAGTGGGAGGCCAGCTCCACAGCTTATGCGATGCAAGATTCACTGGGCAGCGAGATAGTCGTTCAATCGTCGAAAGTCGATACTCTCGGCAGCATCAGGGGATATCACGATCCGCAAGTGACTAGCCACATCTGATTCCCTGGAAGAGGTAAGGAAAGAAATTATAATGAGTCGGACCATATCTGCTTGAGAGATGCGCCCTGAGAGACGGGCAAGCCCCATGCCAACTACGGCAATCGAGACCGTTCCCAGATGGCAGGTGTCTCGTACGACTGGCCACAGAGACATAAGCGAGTTCCATATATGAGAAACGCTCGACTCAACCACGTAATCGTTACGCATCTTACTGTAGGCAAGGGCGTAGTACCTACGTTCCTCGGTGCCTATGACCGCTACCGTGCCAATTGAGTAGCGGTTCAGTTTACCGAGGGCTTTGGAGTCACGCGATTCAGTAGCAACGACTTGATGTCGCGTCAGCGCGCTATCCAACTCGGCATCCAGGCGTCTGATATCACCGTCGAACTCCTTCGCCAAGAACTGGCCCTGGATGCTGCTAGAAGAGATAAGTATTGGCGGCTCGGTATCAAAGGTGTCAGTCATTCCCACAACCAGATGACCGCCCTGAGCGAAAAGGTCATCGACCATCACAGAGATAGTTGCCCGGGGTAGTTCAAAACTTCTACTGAACGAGAGCCTTGGCCAGGCAGCCCAAGCTGCGCAGGAAAGCCCAAGAAATAGCGAAAAAATCAAGATCGGTAATCCATAGTGCTTTGCAAGGTCGGGAAAGAGACCGGTGCCGAGTCCGCTGATTCCGGCAATGACCCCCAGGCCAGCGAGGAATGATCTAGCGAAGCGGCTAATGGTTGAGGCGCGACACAAATTATTGAAGAGGGCTCGGCGTGATGGACTCATGCAGTGTCTGCCCGAGCAATGTTGTCGTCATTACGACGATCCTCAATGGTTTTCATGGCCGGCTCGGCGGGCAGCAACAAAATTGTCTCTTTTCCTGGAACTGCCATGATCTCGTAGCCGTCAGTCGATCTGACCGTCGCGCGAATATGTTTACGGTTCGCGAACTGGCCGACCTGAGCATAAGCCCGCTGTACATTATCGGCCGTAATGGCTTCAGAATTGTAGACGACCTGAATTTCCTCAGGAACCCTATCGGTGATCACCCGGAAAGTGAGAGCGCTGTCGTCTGGAAGATCGAGACCCGCAATCAATTCATCCACGAGTGCACGACGAGCGTCCGTCTTGCCTGGCACGGTGTTCGCACTCCCTTTGATCTCCAACATGGGGACCGAGGAGTCCACTCTCTCAACGATAGTTCTAAGAACGTTTTCTTGGCGGCGCGTCAGAACCAGGACTTCTTCGAGGATCTCGCCGGGGTCTCGCCTCGGCGTCATCGAAGCCGCGTTTACCTGCATGTTGCGAGCGACCTGCAACTCTTCGTCAAGTCTGGGCCAGAAAGCATCAAAGGTGGTCTTCAGATGGTTGTCGTCCAGTGTCGCAAGATTTGAATAATCGCGAAGAGAACGAACCATAGCGAAGACATCTTCTCTATTGCTACTCGAAACCACCTGAAATTGCGCGAGCGGTCCAGTGAGATCACTGACAGGCATATCGAGAAGGCATGGCACAACGCGTGCGTCCCCAATTGCTTTAGAGAGTGCACCTGCTTCGAAGTTAATCCACGGGGCGAGACTATTCTCTCGGGTCACGCAGACAATGCCAAAGGAAGTCTCTTCCAGTTGTCCAGATATCACTCGTAGTCCGCGGTCGCCCTTTGCGATATCCAAAGATGACACGAAAGGATCAACTGACTGGATCACATACTTGAGCCAGGCTTTTAGGGACTCTGCCATCTTCTGCGACTGGGGACCTGACCAGCTGATGAATACCTTCATGGCAGCCGCTCGCTATCCCTGGATCCGACCCCAGCTTAGAGTGATCTCGAAATGGCAGTCATTGACACTTTTAGAGATCACAGCGCCACCTGCGCCTGTGACCTTGATGCCTAGCCGTACAGTGACTTCGTCCGGGCGGAGCTCGCGAGCCTCCCTGATCGCTTCCCCAGCCACCGTCAAGGCAGGACGAAACATACGTTCGACTCTACCGATCGATCGTTCGGCGCTGACTGGCATGAAATCGTCGTGTGACGGCTCGATCTCGACCCGCACATCCTCCCCGTCCAGAGTTGTGAAGGTAACGAACGATTCCGCGTCACGACTGATGCCCATCCGCCATCCCTCTTCAACTCCGTTGTGGAGAGTCACAGTACGGATATGTGAGCAGAGGCGAAAGCCCTGATGGGTCAGGCAGGTTGTTCGCGGACTGACTTTGTGACTTGCTCTGCTTGACGAGCCCCGACTGCATGACTGAGGCCAGCGGTGATGCTGCGAGGCTCGCCCGCCTGCCAGGTCGTTGCGCCCGCCGTCGTGGGCTGACTTGCGTTGGCCGAGGCTCAGACACTCGTTCTGCGGTGCCTCCTCGGCCCGGGCGCGCGCACGGAGTATGCGGCCGGTTCATGGATCGCAACGCGCTCCACATGGTGCGTCATCGGAAACGCATGGACAACTCCACGTAACCGCCGGTCGCGTCCCGCCAAGTGGTGTAGCGGCGATCACGTCGAAGATGCAGGTCCCAATCGGCCTGCACGGCACCTCTGCGACCTGACAGCTCATCAGGCAAGCCGTCTTGCCGGAGATGGTCGGAGCGGAACCCGCGGCTCTGGCCTCGGAGAAGGGCGCGCCAAGGTCGGCAGCGCCGCGCCATAGACGTCATCAACTGACAAAGCGTCAGATCGTCCGGTCGACTATTGCCCGCATCTGGCCCACGACCTGCACTTTCGCGGCGATCGCTGCTACACCACTTGGCGGGACACCGTCTACCGGTAGTTCGTTAAATTCGGCGGTGGCGTGGGTTGACGGCAGGCCTGGTCGGTCGTAGTTCGGCTGTAGGAGTCAACTGCCTGGCTGGGAGCTGAAGATGACTGCTCGCCGTCCGT
>NZ_JBEOWS010000053.1:0-37238 GCF_040296125.1 Streptomyces sp. NPDC002265
CGCCCGCCGAATACGAAGTCAACTACTACCTGACGGCCACGAAACGCCTGGTCACAGCCACAACCTAGAGTCTCCGGACAACCCGGTGCGGTTCACATGTTCCTGATGGTGTGGTCGGGCCTCACCGCGGTCATGTTCCTCTTCCTGCCCCGGTTGCAGGCACGCACGGTGCAGCGCGTGGCCGCGCGCAACGGTGTCTTCCGGGCGCTGGTGACGGACGCCGGGGTGACGGTGACCACGGACGCCGGCTCGTCGACGATCTACTGGTCGGGGCAGCCCCGTTACCGGGAGAGCGCGCAGCTGTTCACGCTGTACAGCGACGACAAGAACGCGACCTGCTTCACGCTGCTGCCCAAGCGGGGCCTGTCCGGCCCCGCCGACGCGGACCGGCTGCGGTCGATCCTCGACCGCCATCTGACCCGCGTCTGACCCGCGTTCGCCGGGCGCCCGTCGGTCCGGCGCCCGCGCGGTCCCGGTCTGCGCCCGCCCGGTCGGCGCCCGCCGGTTCAGTCCTGGCGCGGTCCCGCGCAGTCCGCGCAGGTCCCGAAGATCTCCACCGTGTGGGCCACGTTGACGTAGCCGTGTTCCGCCGCGACGGCCTCCGCCCACGTCTCCACCGCGGGGCCCTCCACCTCCACCGCCTTGCCGCACACACGGCAGACCAGGTGGTGGTGGTGCTCGCCGCTGGAGCAGCGGCGGTAGACGGACTCGCCGTCGGAGGTGCGCAGGACGTCGACCTCGCCGGCGTCGGCGAGGGACTGCAACGTGCGGTAGACCGTGGTCAGACCTACCGAGTCGCCCTTGTGCTTGAGCATGTCGTGCAGGTCCTGGGCGCTGCGGAACTCGTCGACCTCGGCGAGCGCCGCCGCCACGGCGGCACGCTGCCGGGTGGAGCGGCCCTTCACGGGCGGTCCAGCGGTCGTCACGGGGTGCCTCCTCACGTCTGCGCCTGCCGGGCCATTGTGCCAGCCCGGCCTGCCCGTGGTCAGACGCCGACCGGGCCGTCGGCCCCCCGACTGGCCGGAATCGCGCACTCTGCCGGGTCCCCGGCGGGCCGGCCGGCGGCGAGCGCACGCGCGCGGCGCCGGGCCAGCGGCGCGGCCAGCGCGGTCAGCGCCAGGAACGCCCCGATGGTCAGCAGCACGATCGTCGCACCGGGCGGCACGTCCTGGTAGTACGAGGTGACCGTGCCGCCGATCGTCACGCTCACGCCGATGGCCACGGCGATCGCGAAGGTCGCCGCGAAGCTGCGGGTGAGCTGCTGGGCCGCCGCGACCGGCACCACCATGAGCGCGGACACCAGCAGCAGACCGACCACCCGCATCGCGACGGTCACCGTGACCGCCGCCGTGACGGCCGTCAGCAGGTTCAGCGCCCGCACCGGCAGTCCGGTCACCCGCGCGAACTCCTCGTCCTGGCTGACCGCGAAGAGCTGGCGGCGCAGCCCCAGGGTGACCAGTACGACGAAGCCGGCGAGCAGGCAGATCGCCGTCACGTCGGACTGCGACACGGTCGACAGCGAGCCGAAGAGGTACGACGTCAGGTTGGCGTTGGAGCCCGTCGGCGCGAGGTTGATGAACATCACGCCGCAGGCCATGCCGCCGTAGAAGAGCATCGCGAGGGCGATGTCGCCGCGGGTCCTGCCGTACCAGCGGATCAGTTCCATGAGGACCGCGCCGAGGACGGAGACGGCCGTCGCCATCCACACCGGCGAGGCGTTCAGCAGGACGCCGAGGCCGACGCCGGTCATCGCGACATGGCCGAGGCCGTCGCCCATCAGGGCCTGGCGGCGCTGGACGAGGTAGATGCCGACGGCGGGCGCGGTGACGCCGACCAGGACGGCGGCGAGCAGGGCCCGCTGGACGAAGGCGTAGTCGAGGAGTTCCATCAGCTCAGCAGTCCCGTGCGGATCGGTTCGGCGCCCGCCGGAGCGTGCGGGTGGACATGGTCGTGGCCGGGCAGCGCGTGCTGGCCGACCGCCTGCGGGGGCGGGCCGTCGTGCAGGACACAGCCGTCGCGCAGCACGACCGCCCGGTCGATCAGGGGCTCCACCGGGCCCAGTTCGTGCAGCACCAGCAGGACGGTGGTGCCCTGGGCGACCTGCTCGGCGAGGGTGTGCGCGAGCACCTCCTGGCTGGCCAGGTCGACGCCCGCCATCGGCTCGTCCATGATCAGCAGCTCGGGTTCGGCGGCCAGGGCGCGGGCGATCAGCACCCGCTGGTGCTGGCCGCCGGACAGGGCGTCGACGGAGTCCTTCGCCCGGTCCGCCATGCCGACCAGCTCCAGGGCCCGCCGCACGGCCGCGTGGTCGGCCTTGCGCAGCAGGCCGAAGCGGGCCCGGGACAGCCGGCCCGAGGAGACGACCTCGGTGACCGTCGCGGGCACCCCGCTCGCGGCCGTGGTGCGCTGCGGTACGTAACCCACCCGCCGCCAGTCGCGGAAGCGGGCGCGCGGGGTGCCGAACAGTTCGATCTCGCCGGCGCTGACCGGCACCTGGCCGATGACGCTGCGTACGGCCGTCGACTTGCCGGAGCCGTTGGCGCCGAGCAGCGCGACGACCTCGCCGCGGCGGACCGTGAGGTCGATACCGCGCAGGACGGGGCGCGCACCCAGCTCGGCGCGGACGCCGCGCAGCGCTATGACGGCTTCGCTCATGGTTGCATCCTCCGTGGAGATCACTTGATCACTTGGCGCCCAGCGCCGTCTGCAGCGCCTTGAGGTTCGCTTCCTGGACCGAGAAGTAGTCCGTGCCGCGGGAGCTGTCCGTGATGCCCTCGATCGGGTCGAGGACGTCCGTCTTGAGCCCCGCGTCCTTGGCGATGGTCCGGGCGGTGCGGTCGCTGACGAGCGTCTCGTAGAACACGGTGGTGACGCCGTCGGCCCTCGCCATCGTCTCCAGGTCCTTCACCCGGTTCACGCTCGGCTCGGACTCGGGGTCGAGGCCGCTGACGGCCTCCTCGGTGAGTCCGTAGCGCTCGGCCAGGTAGCCGAAGGCGGCGTGCGTGGTGATGAAGACCTTGGAGCCGGTGCCGGCCAGGCCCTCCCGGAACCGGGTGTCGAGCTCGCCGAGCTCGCCGACCAGGGCCGCGGTGTTCCTGCGGTAGTCGGCCGCGTGCTTCGGGTCCGCCTTCTCGAAGGCCGCGCCGACGCCCCGGGCGACCTCGGCGTACTTCACCGGGTCGAGCCAGATGTGCGGGTCCTTGCCGGCCGTTTCCCCGTGGTCGTGCCCGTGGTCGTCGCTGTCGTGCTCGGCCGCGTGGCCGCCGACCTCGGTGCCGTGTCGCTCCAGCGTGGTCAGGGCGGCGGCGTCGATCTTCGTCTTCGCCTCGGACTGGGCGACGACCTCGTCCACGGTGGGCTGGAGGCCCTTGAGGTAGAGCACCGCGTCGGCCTCCTCCAGCCGCACCCGCTGGCGGACGCTGACCTCCAGGTCGTGCGGCTCCTGGCCGGGCTTGGTCAGGCTGGTGACGTGCACGTGGCCGCCGCCGATCCGCTCGGCGAGGAAGGCCATCGGATAGAACGAGGCGACGACGTCGAACTGCCCGGCGCCGGCGGCCGCCGCGCTGTCGGTCGTGCAGGAGGTCAGGCCCGTGAGCCCGAGTGCGCAGGCCACGGCGATCGCGACCCCGGATATGTGCCGTCGTCGTACGTTCATGACACTCATTTTCAACAAATATGGAAACCGTTGTCAACAAGCGCGCCGACGAGGCCCCGGCGTGCCCGGACGGCCGCCGGAAGCAGGCCCGATTTGATTGTGGGGGAGCCCACGCCGGTACCCTGAAGCATTCGCTGGAAGCTTCTCGCTTCGCCGCCCGTCGTCCTTATGAAGAGAGCACCGTGGCCGCCGACAAGATCGACACCATCGTCAGCCTGAGCAAGCGCCGTGGCTTCGTATTCCCCTGTAGTGAGATCTACGGCGGTCAGAAGGCCGCCTGGGACTACGGACCGCTGGGCGTCGAGCTCAAGGAGAACCTGAAGCGCCAGTGGTGGCGCTACATGGTGACGTCGCGCGAGGACGTGGTCGGTATCGACTCGTCCGTGATCCTGGCCCCCGAGGTCTGGGTCGCCTCCGGTCACGTCGCCACGTTCACGGACCCGCTGACCGAGTGCACCTCGTGCCACAAGCGGTTCCGCGCCGACCACCTGGAAGAGGCCTACGAGGCCAAGCACGGCCGCCTCCCGGAGAACGGCCTCGCCGACCTCGGCTGCCCGCACTGCGGCAACAAGGGCACCTTCACCGAGCCCAAGCAGTTCTCGGGCCTGCTCTCCACCCACCTCGGCCCGACGCAGGACAGCGGCTCCGTCGCCTACCTGCGCCCCGAGACCGCCCAGGGCATCTTCACCAACTTCGCCCAGGTGCAGACCACCTCGCGCCGCAAGCCGCCGTTCGGTATCGCCCAGATGGGCAAGTCCTTCCGCAACGAGATCACGCCCGGCAACTTCATCTTCCGCACCCGCGAGTTCGAGCAGATGGAGATGGAGTTCTTCGTCAAGCCGGGCGAGGACGAGCAGTGGCAGGAGTACTGGATGGAGCAGCGCTGGAACTGGTACACCGGTCTCGGCATGCGCGAGGAGAACATGCGGTGGTTCGAGCACCCGAAGGAGAAGCTCTCCCACTACTCCAAGCGCACCGCCGACATCGAGTACCGCTTCCAGTTCGGCGGCAACGAGTGGGGTGAGCTGGAGGGCGTCGCCAACCGCACCGACTACGACCTCGGCGCGCACTCCAAGGCCTCCGGCCAGGACCTCTCCTACTTCGACCAGGAGGCGGGCGAGCGCTGGACCCCGTACGTCATCGAGCCCGCGGCCGGTGTCGGCCGCGCGATGCTGGCCTTCCTCCTCGACGCCTACATCGAGGACGAGGCCCCCAACGCCAAGGGCAAGCTGGAGAAGCGCACCGTGCTGCGCCTCGACCACCGCCTGGCCCCGGTGAAGGTCGCGGTCCTGCCGCTGTCGCGCAACCCGGAGCTGTCCCCGAAGGCCAAGGGCCTGGCCACCGCCCTGCGCCAGCACTGGAACATCGAGTTCGACGACGCCGGCGCCATCGGCCGCCGCTACCGCCGTCAGGACGAGATCGGCACCCCGTACTGCGTGACCGTCGACTTCGACACGCTGGACGACAACGCCGTGACCGTGCGTGAGCGCGACTCGATGAAGCAGGAGCGCGTCTCCCTGGACCAGATCGAGGGCTACCTCGCCGGCCGCCTCGTCGGCTGCTAGGTCCCGCACACCGGAAGTTCCCCGCCCCCCTTGCACGGGTGCGGGGAACTTTTCGTTTTCCGGGAGCCCGTTCCCCGGGGCCGTCCCCGGGGCGGACGGCCGAACGGCTGACAAATATTGAAATCTGTCATCTGTCATGCCAGGCTGATGTGCATGACGATGCGAACCCGAACCCTTGGAACCACCGGCCCCCAGGTCTCCGCCCTCGGCCTCGGCTGCATGGGCATGTCCGCGCTGTACGGCGACGCGGACCGGACCGAGTCGATCGCCACGATCCACGCCGCCCTGGAAGCGGGCGTGACCCTGCTCGACACCGGCGACTTCTACGGCATGGGCCACAACGAGATGCTGATCGGCGAGGCCCTGCGCTCCGCCCCCGCGGCCCGGCGGGAGCAGGCCCTGGTCAGCGTGAAGTTCGGCGCCCTGCGCGGCCCGGACGGTGGCTGGTCCGGCTACGACGGACGCCCGGCCGCGGTCCGCAACTTCGCCGCGTACTCCCTCCAGCGCCTGGGCGTCGACCACATCGACGTCTACCGCATCGCCCGGCTCGACCCGGCCGTCCCCATCGAGGAGACCGTCGGCGCGATCGCCGAACTGATCGAGCAGGGGTACGTCCGGCACATCGGCCTCAGCGAGGTCGGCGCGCAGACCATCCGCAGGGCGGCGGCCACTGCGCCGATCGCCGACCTCCAGATCGAGTACTCGCTGATCTCCCGGGGCATCGAGAAGTCGATCCTGCCGACCACCCGTGAGCTGGGCATCGCCGTCACCGCGTACGGGGTGCTCTCGCGCGGTCTGATCTCCGGGCACTTCACCGCCGACCGGCAGCTCGCGGCGAACGACTTCCGCGCCTTCTCGCCCCGCTTCCAGGGCGACAACCTCCGGCACAACCTGGGCCTGGTCGAGGCGCTGCGGAAGATCGCCGAGCAGAAGGGCGTGACCGTCGCGCAGATCGCCGTCGCCTGGGTGCTGGCCCGCGGCGAGGACATCGTGCCGCTGGTCGGGGCCCGCACCCGGGAGCGGCTGACGGAGTCGCTCGGCGCGCTGGACGTCTCTCTGGACGACGCGGACCTCGCCGCGATCGAGCAGGCCGTCCCGGCCGGCGCCGCCGCCGGTGACCGCTACGGAGCCGCCGCCCTGGCCCACCTCGACAGCGAGCGCTGACCACCCCTGTGGGTACGGTCTGACGCATGGCACCCAGCACCGAGCCCCTGACCGCCGAACGCATCCTGGAGGCGACCGAGGAGGTACTGCGCCGCCACGGCCCGGCCAAGGCGACCGTGGTGGACGTGGCCCGCGCGCTCGGCGTCAGCCACGGCAGCGTCTACCGCCACTTCCGCACCAAGGCCGCGCTGCGCGAGGCGGTCACCAAACGGTGGCTGGACCGCACCGCCGAGGGCCTCGCCGCCTTCGCGTCCGGCCCCGGCGACCCCGAGGCCCGGCTGCGCGACTGGCTGCGGTCGCTGTTCGACGCCAAGCGCCGCAAGGCGGGCGACGACCCGGAGCTGTTCGCCACCTACCGGGTGCTGGCCGCCGAGAGCGCCGAGGCGGTCGCCGCGCACATCGCCGACCTGATCGGCCAGCTGGCCCGGATCATCGAGGAGGGGGTCGGGACGGGGGTCTTCGGCGTACCCGACCCGGCCGCCGCGGCCCGCGCCGTCTTCCAGGCCTCCGGCCGCTTCCACGACCCGGGATACGCCCGGGTGTGGACCCGCCCGGAGGCACCGGCCGACTTCGCGTCCCTGGTGGACCTGCTGGTGCGCGGCCTGCGCGGCTGACTACCGCCCGCCCGCCGTGCACCGCCAGAAGTCCCGCATCAGCGGTGTGGGCGTCGGGCCGGTCATCGCCACCTGGGTCAGCAGCACGGTGACCGTGCCCGTCGCCGGGACGACATGGGCCGTGGTGCCGGTGCCGCCGACCCAGCCGTAGCGGCCGGGCACGTTCCACGGGTCGACGGGGGCGACGTCGACCTGGCCGCCGTAGCCCCAGCCCTGGCCCTCCAGGAAGAGGGCGCCGGCCTCGCGCTGTCCCGCGGTCAGGTGGTTGGTGGTCATCCGGCTCACCGAGGTGGGGGAGAGCAGCCGGCGGCCGTTCGCCTCGCCGCCCGCCAGCAGCATCCGGGCGAAGGCCAGCCAGTCGTCGGCCGTGGCGGCGAGCCCGCCGCCCCCCGACGGGAACGCGGGCATCCGGCTCCACGCGCCGTCCGGCGGGTCCGCCAGGCCGAGGGTGCCGTCCGCACCCGGGCGGTAGGCCGCGGTGAAGCGGTGGCGCCGTCCGGCCGGGACCTCGAACGCCGTGTCCCGCATCCCCAGCGGCTCGAAGATCCGCTCCGTCAGGAAGTCCGGCAGCGTGCCGCCCGAGGCGCGGGCGACCAGCACGCCCTGGAGGTCGGAGCAGGTGTGGTAGAGCCAGGCCTCGCCCGGCTGGTGCAGCAGCGGCACCTCGGCGAGCGCGGCCACCCAGGCGTCCGGGGGCGGGCACTCCTGGGGGAAGCGGCCGTCCTTCTGCACCTCGAACAGCGCCCGGACCGCGGGCAGCGAGAAGTCCGCGGGGAAGCCCCAGCCCGCCCGGGAGCTCAGCAGGTCCTCGACCGTGATGGGGCGGGCGGCCGGCACCACGTCCTCGACGGGACCCGCCGGGCTGCGTACGACCATCGGCGAGGACAGTTCCGGCAGCCATTTCTCGACCGGGGAATCCAGGCCGATCCGGCCGTCCTCGACCAGCATCAGCACCGCCGCCGCCGTGAGCGGCTTGGTCACCGAGGCGATCCGGAAGACCGAGTCGCGGGCCATCGGGGCGGTGCCGTCGGTGTCCGCGGAGCCGACGGCCACCACCTCGACGTCGTCGCCGCGGGCCACCAGCCCGACGGCTCCGGGCACCGTCCCGTTGTCGACGTACCGTCGCAGGGTGTCGTGCAGAGCGTTCATGGCAGGCCTTCCGGCGGGGGCGGGAGCGTCGTGGGGGTACGACTGCCCGTGCTCCGGAAAGTCATCGCGACGTCTGCGCCTGCGTCGGGTCGACGGTGGCCTGGTGGGCCTCGGCCAGGTGCTCCTGCGCCTTCAGCCAGGGCAGGAACTGCGTGCTCTGCCGCCAGCCGCAGGTGTCGCAGCTGATGGTGCGCTGCACGCCCGAGCGCTGCACCCTGACCACATGCTCACGCCCGTGCTGGTCCCAGCGGGTCACCTTGCTCGCGTTCATCGGCACGACGCCTCCAGGGGTCCTGGCCGGGCGATCCCCGGCCCGCAAGGAGTGTGCAGCATGACCAACATCAACAGGGGTTTTCGCACGGCGAGTTCGCCAAACCGCGCACTGCCCCGGCCGGAACCCCGGCACGCCGGACGCGAAGGCGGACCCCGGACACGGCGGCCCGCGCCTCGGGTCGGACCCTGGGTGGGGCCGCCCGCGCCTCAGGTCGGACCCTAGGCGCGGCCGCCCGCGCCCACCACGTCGCGCAGCTCCACGGCCTCCAGCCGCTCGGCCGTCCGCTCGGCGGTGCGCCGGGCCCACCGGCCGCTGGTCAGCACGCCCAGCCCCAGCACGAGGAAGCCGCACCCGGCGAGGATCCACCACGCGGGCCGCGCGGCCGACACGAACACCCGCGCGTACGGCGACGCGCCCACGCCCGACGCCAGCACCGCCCCGACCACCGCGACGCCGAGGGTCTGCCCGAGCTGGCGGCTGGTGGAGGCCACCGCGGCGGCCACGCCGGCCTGGGCGCGCGGCATGCCGGACACCGCGGTGTTGGTGATGGGCGCGTTGACGAAGCCGAAGCCGATGCCGAACAGGACGTACCCGGCGAACAGCGTGACGTTCGACGTCTCCGCCTCGAAGGCCGCGAACAGCACCCCGCTCGCCGTCATCGCGAGACCGGCCACCAGCAGCGGCAGCCGGGGGCCCCGGCTGCCCACGAGCCGTCCGGACAGCGGTGCGCACAGGAACATCGGCACCGCCGTCGGCAGCATCCACAGGCCCGCGTGCAGGGCGTCGAGGCCGCGTACGTTCTGCAGGTACAGGGTCGACAGGAACAGGAAGCCGCCGAGCGCGGCGAACGCGCTGACCGCGACGACCGTGGCCCCGCTGAACGGCGCCGACCGGAAGAAGCGCAGGTCGATGAGAGGTTCGGCGCGCCGGGGCTCGTACCGGAGCAGCCCGGCCAGAGCCGCGAGGGCCAGCAGCGCGAAGGGCAGGACCGTGCCCGCGCCCGCGGACGGCGCCTCGATGATCGCGTACGTCAGCGAGCCGAACAGCGCGATCACCAGCAGCTGGCCGACGGGGTCGGGGCGGCGGGCCTTCGGCGCGCGGGACTCGGGGACGAAGCGCAGGGTCAGCAGCAGCGCGGCGAGCCCGACGGGCAGATTGACCCAGAAGATCGACCGCCAGCCGTCCGACTCCACCAGCAGCCCGCCCACCAGGGGACCGGCCGCCATGGAGATGCCGACGACGGCGCCCCAGACACCGATCGCCCGGGCCCGCTCGCGCGGGGCCGTGAAGGTGTTGGTGATGATCGACATGGCGACCGGGTTGAGCATGGAGCCGCCGACGGCCTGGATCATCCGGAACACGATCAGCAGGTCGAGGCTGGGTGCCAGGGAGCACAGCAGCGAGCCGGCGGAGAACACGGTCAGGCCCGCCATGAAGACCTTCTTGCGGCCGATCCGGTCGGCCGTGGAGCCGGCCAGCATCAGCAGCGAGGCCAGCACCAGGGTGTAGGCGTCGATCGTCCACTGCAGACCGGAGGTCTCGGCGTGGAGTTCGCGCTGCATCGACGGCAGGGCGACGTTCAGGGCGGTGACGTCGAGGCTCACGATCAGCAGGCTCATGCAGCAGATCGCGAGGACGAGTTGACGGCGCCGGGGGCTGAGCTCGGGCATGCGTTCCATCGTACGCCGACTTCAATAGTGCGTCTAACTAATTACCGATACACGATCTTCGCCGGGGAGCGACGGGGCACGGCGGCCGATACGCGACAATGGGGTAATGCCCACGCCCGCATCCCCCTTGCAGATCGGCCCGCACACCGTCCGGCCGCCCGTCGTGCTGGCCCCCATGGCCGGCATCACCAACGCGCCCTTCCGCACCCTGTGCCGGGAGTTCAGCGGCGGCAAGGGGCTGTTCGTGAGCGAGATGATCACCACCCGGGCGCTGGTCGAACGCAACGAGAAGACCATGCAGCTGATCCACTTCGACGCGACCGAGAAGCCGCGCTCGATCCAGCTGTACGGCGTCGACCCCGCCACCGTCGGCAAGGCCGTCCGCATGATCGCGGAGGAGGACCTCGCCGACCACATCGACCTGAACTTCGGCTGCCCGGTCCCGAAGGTGACGCGCAAGGGCGGCGGCTCCGCCCTGCCCTACAAGCGCAACCTGCTGCGCTCGATCCTGCGCGAGGCCGTCAGCGGCGCCGGGGACCTCCCCGTCACCATGAAGATGCGCAAGGGCATCGACGACGACCACATCACCTACCTCGACGCCGGACGGATCGCGGTCGAGGAGGGTGTGACCTCCATCGCGCTGCACGGCCGCACCGCCGCCCAGCACTACGGCGGCACGGCCGACTGGGAGGCCATCGCGCGCCTCAAGGAGCACGTGCCGGAGATCCCGGTGCTCGGCAACGGCGACATCTGGTCGGCCGAGGACGCGCTGCGGATGGTGCGCGAGACGGGCTGCGACGGTGTCGTGGTCGGACGCGGCTGCCTGGGCCGCCCGTGGCTGTTCGCCGACCTGGTGGCGGCCTTCGAGGGGCGGACCGACGACATCGCGCGCCCCTCCCTGCGCCAGGTCGCCGACGTCATGGTGCGGCACGCCACCCTGCTCGGCGAATGGATCGGCGACGAGTCGCGCGGGGTCGTCGACTTCCGCAAGCACGTCGCCTGGTACCTCAAGGGCTTCTCGGTGGGCTCCGAGATGCGCAAGCGGCTCGCGATCACCTCGTCGCTGGACGAACTGCGGACCGGGCTGGACGAGCTGGACCTCGACCAGCCCTGGCCCTCCGGCGCCGACGGGCCCCGCGGCCGTACGTCCGGCAACAACCGGGTGGTGCTGCCGGACGGCTGGCTGAAGGACCCCTACGACTGCGCGGGCGTCGGCGAGGACGCGGAGCTGGACACCTCCGGGGGCTGATCAGCTCCCGGAGGGGTGCGGCGTCGAGCCGTACGCCGTCAGGAACCGGTCGCGGAACAGGTTCATCTTCCACACCGGCGCGTCGTGCGCGGGACGCAGACCGTCGGTCCAGTTCCAGCCGGCGATCTTGTCGAGGACCTTCGGGTCCTTGGCCACGATCGAGATCGGCACGTCGCGGCTGGCGTGGTTGCCGCTGACCCGGGCGATCGGCTGGTGGTCGCCGAGGAAGACCAGCACGGTGTCGTCGGTGCCGTAGCGCTCCAGCCACTGGGTGAGGGCGGTCACCGAGTACTGGACGGACTTGCCGTACTCCTCCCGGGACCGGGAGGAGTCGGCGATGATGTCCGCCGGGTCGTTGCCCGCCTTCTCGATGCCCTCGAAGAGCGAGCCGTCGCCGATGGAGTCCCAGTCGACCATCTTCGGGATGGGCGCCCACGGCTGGTGGCTGGAGGTCAGGATGATCTCCGACATCAGCGGCTTGTCGCGCTTCTTGCTGTGCTCCAGCCGCTGGAACGCCTCCAGCGCGTACTGGTCGGGCATGGTGGACCAGCTGAACTTCGGACCCTGGTAGCCCATCTGGAAGGCGTTGTAGACCTTGTCGAGGCCGTAGTACTTCTGCTCGGGCCAGCCCTTCTGGACGCCCGGCATGACACCGACGGTGTCCCAGGCGCCGGTCTTCTTGAAGGCCTTGGTGAGGCTGAGGTGGTCGCTGTTCATGACGGTCCGGTAGCGCTGCTGGTTGTCGATCCACAGGCCCGACAGGGTGGTGGAGTGACCGAGCCAGCTGCTGCCGCCGTAGGTCGCCGAGGTCAGCCAGCCGCTCTTGGCGTGGAAGCCCGCCTTCGCCAGCTCCGCGGTGCTGTCCGCGAGCGTCCGGTCGACGCCGGGCGCCATGATCGGGTCCTCGATCGCGCTGCGGCCGTAGCTCTCGATGAACGTGAAGATCATGTCCTTGCCGCGCAGGTCCGGCACGAGCTGGTCGGCCGGGGTGTTGCCGAAGGTGTCCTTCCCGGCCTCCTTCCGGAACGCCGCCTCGTCGTGCAGGGTCTGCTGCACCGTCTCCACCTGGAACTGGACGACGCCGGCCATGTGCTGCGCGGCGATGGGCACGCCCGCGACCTCCAGGCCGAGCGCGGTGCAGGTGATCCAGACGGTGCCGACCAGGAGCGTGGCCCGGGTCGCCCGGTTGCGGTGCCGGTCCAGCAGGTTGCCCAGCCGGACCATGGCCAGCGAGACCAGGACGATCAGCAGGACCACGGCGACGACGACACCGACGGTGAGGGCCAGGGTGACCGTCCCGCCGAGCGAGTCCTTCAGATACGAGCGGGCGTCGTCGAGCAGACCCCAGTCGAGGATGATGTTGAAGCGCCGGCCGAGGTAGTCGTTGTACCCCATGTCCAGCATGTTCAGCACGGTCAGGGCACCGAGCAGCGCCCCGAGGACCGCGGACACCACCAGCCGTGCCCGGCGCGGCAGGCTCAGCAGCACGACGGCCACCATCACCGCCTCGGCGGGCAGCCGCAGGAACTCCTGGAGCCGCAGGGTCGAGAGCGTGCTCGGCAGCTGGAGGCAGACGTGGACGAGGAGCGCGGCGAGGACGGTGACGGTGACGGTGAGCCCCCGGGAGACGGCCGGATGCCCGGCCCGCCAGCCCCGCCAGCGACCACGGATCCCGACGCGAGCGGCCGCCGCGTCGGGGGCACTCTCGGCGGCGGGTCCGGTCTCGACGACGGCTTCGGTCGTGGCCTCGGTGTCGGCGTCGGTCTCTGCTTCGGCCTCGGTGTCGGCGTCGGTGGCGGTCTTCGCTTCGGTCGTGGCCTCGGTGTCGGCGTCGGTCTCTGCTTCGGCCTCGGTGTCGGCGTCGGTGGCGGTCTTCGCTTCGGTCGCGGGCTCGGTGTCGGCGTCGGTGTCCGCTTCGGGCCCGGTCTCGGCCTCGGTCTCGACCTCGGCGTCGGTCTCTGCCTCGGCCTCGGTCTCGGAGTCCGTTGCGGTTCCGGGGGTGGCTTCGGCCGCGGTCACGGTCTCGGCGTCGGTCTTCGTTCCGGCTTCGGCTTCGGCCTCGGCGCCGGACGTGACTGCGGGCGCGTCTTCCGAAGCGGCTCGGGTGCCGGTGCCGGTGCCGGTGTCGGCCGCTTCCCCGTCCTGCTGACCGGCGTCGGTGTCGGTCTCGGCGTCGGTGCCGGAGTTCTGCCCGGTTCCGGGCTCCGTCGCCTCGCCCGCTGCCCCGGCGGCCGCCGGTTCCGCGTCCCCGGCCGGTTCCGGGTCCGGGGACGTGCTCCGTCGTACGGGCTCGCTCTCCGCCGTGGCAGGCGACCCCTCGTCGATGTCCGGGGTCAGGAGCCCGTCCGCGGCAACCACTGCCGCGTCCGGTTCCTGACGGGTGCTCGTGTGCTGGGACAACGGAGGTCCTTCCGTGCGAGGCGCGTGAGGGAGCGGCGGGCCT
This sequence comes from Streptomyces sp. NPDC002265, assembly GCF_040296125.1. Lineage (NCBI taxonomy): Bacteria > Bacillati > Actinomycetota > Actinomycetes > Kitasatosporales > Streptomycetaceae > Streptomyces > Streptomyces sp. NPDC002265. Next base: position 13,784 of record NZ_JBEOWS010000053.1, read on the forward strand.
CGCTGGGGAGGCCGGCCCGCCGTCATCCCGTACGGTCTGCCCGCGGTGCCCGTTCACGAGCCAGGGCAAACACCCGGCAAACGCCTCGTCAACATCCCACAGGACGGGCCCTACGCACCACCGACCGCGGTGAGCAGGGCGAGCGGGGCCGCCGCCGACCGGGACTCCCGTACACACGCGTGCGGGTAGGGGACCGGCTCCGCGTGGCTCTCACGGCCGTAGCCCGCGAGCACCTCGGGAAGACGGTGCCCGGTCGCGGTGGCCGCGTCCACCAGGCCGTGGGCGACCGTACGGGCCTCGTCGTGCAGTCCGTAGCGGGCCAGACCCAGGGTGATCAGCGCGTTGTCGTGCGGCCAGACCGAGCCGCGGTGGTACGACAGCGGGTGGTACGCCGGCTGCCCGGAGGCGAGGGTGCGTACGCCCCAGCCGGAGAAGAAGTCCGGCTCCAGCAGCCGACGGCCGACGGCCTTTCCGTACTCCTTGTCCAGCAGGCCCGACCACAGCAGATGCCCGGCGTCCGAGGCCAGCGCGTCGACCTGACGGCCCTCGCCGTCCAGGGCCAGCGCCGGGAAGGAGTGCTCGCGCATCCAGAAGTCCCGCTGGAAACGGTCGCGCAGATCGGCGGCCGCCTGTTCCAGCAGGGCCGCGTAGACCTCGTCCGCCCAGGCGGTGCGCGCGACCCAGGCCGTACGGCGCAGGGCGTCGTAGGCGTAGCCCTGGGCCCCGGCCGCCATCACCGTGCCGCGGGCGCGGGTGCCGTCGGCGTGGCAGATGGCCCCGGGGGAGTCCTTCCAGTTCTGGTTGGCCAGGCCGCCCTGGTCGGCGCGGTAGACGAGGTAGCCGCGGGAGGTCAGCCCGCCGTGGTCCAGCATCCAGCCGACGGCCGCGCGGGCGTGCGACTCCAGGCGCCGGGCCAGGGCGGTGTCCCCGGTGTGCTCGACGTACGCGCCGAGCAGGACGAGGAACAGCGGCGTCGCGTCGACCGAACCGTAGTAGCGGCCGTACGGGACCTGCCCGAAGTGGGCCAGTTCGCCGTGCCGCAGCTCGTGCACGATCTTGCCGGGCTGCGACACCGACGTCACCGCGGTGTCCGTGGCCTGGGCGGCGGCGAGCGCCGGGAGCGTGGCGGCGGCCAGCTGGGGACGGTAGGGCAGGGCGAACAGTGAGGTCAGCAGGGCGTCGCGGCCGAGCAGGGCCAGGAACCACGGGGCGCCCGCCGCGGGCACCCGCAGCTCCTCGCCGTCCGGGCCGGTCGCCGGCACCTGGAGCGCGGCGAGGTCGGCCAGGCCCCGGGCGCATGCGGCCGCCAGCTCCGGCCAGCCGGTCGGGAAGGCCACGCCCTCCACGAAGTCGCCCTCCAGGGCGAGGAGTTGCTCGGTGAGGGCGGCGGGCGAGCGCGGCACCCTCAGGGCCCGCTTCTCGCCGTGCGGCCTGGCCATCACCCGCAGGGTCAGTTCGGCCGTGCCGTGCGGCTCCAGCTCCAGGGTCCACACCAGCCGCCGGGCGCCGGTGCCGGTCTCCTCGACGCCGTCGGGCACGGGCTCGGCCGTCACCGTCGTACAGGAACGCCATTCCCCGCGCCGGTAGGTGAACTCCACGCCGTCGTCGAGGACCTGCCGGGAGCGGGTCGCGCCGGCCTTGGCGTAGGTGCGGTGGTCGGAGCGCAGTTCGAACTGGTCGGTGAAGTCGGCGTCCGCGGTGATCGCCAGCCGGACGGTGGTGGGCACCGGACGGTTGCTGGTGACCCGCAGCGTCTCGACGAACGAGCCGTCGCCCACGGCCTGTTCACGGAAGAGCGTGTACGCGGGTGTGTCGGCGCGGCCGCCGCGCGGCACCAGGACGCAGCGCGCGGTGTCCCCGTCCGCGACCGGCGACAGCGCCTGCGGCACCGCGCCGTCGACCGTCAGCTGCCAGCGGCTGAGGTGCCGGGCGTCGCGCAGGAACAGCCCGTCGGGGGAGCCGCCGCGTACGCCGCTGATGTCCCCACCGTCGCCCACGACGGCGAACGTGCCGCCGTACACGAGCAGATGAAGCCGGTCCGTCATCCTCGGTCCCCTCCTCTGTCCCTCATTCCGATCCTTTGTCCCTCGTGCCGAACGTGCTGTTGCCCGGGACGGACACGCCGTGTCCGAAGGGCTCGTGGAGCAGGTCGAGCGTGAGCGCCGCGGTCCAGCTGAAGCCGGTCGCGCCGCACGCCTCGCCGGTGTACGGGTCCACGTACTCCGCGAACCCGGTCGCGTCGGCGGTCTCCAGGGCCGCCGTGCGCAGCGCGTCGGCCCGCGGCTGTTCGCCGTGCAGCCGCAGCCCGCGCTCCAGCAGCCAGGCGGTGTTGAACCAGGCCGGCCCCCGCCAGTAGCGGTGCGGGTCGAAGGCCTCGCCGAGCAGGTCGTAGCTCGGGACCAGCCGGGTGCTGTCGCCCAGTCCGAAACGGGGACCGCCGAGGGTGCGCACGAGCGCGGTGACGATGTCGCGGGGCAGGCCGGGCAGCAGCAGCGGGACCAGGCCGGAGACGCTGCGCTCGGGGATCGGGCGGCCGGCGCGGACGTCGCGGCAGAGGAACATGCCCTCCGCCGGGTCCCACAGCCGTTCCACCAGCGCCGCCGTCAGCCGCTGCGCGCGGGCGCGGCGGGCGGTGCCGGTCGCGCCCAGCTCGTGCGCGATGCGCGCCAGCGCGAACTCGGAGGCGATCAGCAGGGCGTTGAAGGCCGGGTCCTCCACGGCGAAGGCACCCGTCCCGCGGCCGCCCCCGGAATCGGCGGGGGCGCCGGGGTTGTCGTCGTATCCCCGGTCCCGGTAGTCCGTCGCCAGCCGCACGTACCGTCCGTAGTCCAGGTCCGTGGGCCGGTCCTCGGCGGCGCCGTGGTCGAGGTCGGCGCGGCGGAAGGAGCGGGCCGGGGCCGGGGTGATCCGGGCGAGCGGGGCGTCCCAGCAGGGGCTGTTGTCCATGCCCTGCTCCCAGGGGTGGACGACGGACGCCAGCCCGCCCCCGGCCAGGTCCCGGCGGTGCAGGAGGTAGCGGTGCCAGGCCGCCAGCCGCGGGTGGAGCCGGGTCAGGAAGCCGCGCGCCCGGGACAGCACCGGGTCGGCGCAGTGCACCAGCCACGCGGCCAGCGCGTGCACCGGTGGCTGCACGATGCCCGAGGTCTGTACGGTGCGCGGGGCGCCCGCGGTGCGCCCCGCGGTCGAGGAGCGCCAGAAGTCGGGGCTGGGGAAGTACGCGTCGAGCGGCACGGAGGGGTTGAAGACGATGTGCGGGACCCGCCCGTCGCCCCACTGGGCGGCCAGCAGCGTCTCCAGCTCCGTCTGGGCCCGCAGCGGCGAGACGTGCCGCAGGCCGATCGCGATGAACGCCGAGTCCCAGGACCACTGGTGCGGGTACAGGCTGTGCGAGGGCACCGTGGATGTTCCCGTCCAGTTGCCGTCCAGTACCTGCGCGGCTCTGAGGTGCAGCGGTGCGGCCGCGACCGGCGGATCGTATGCAACGGCCCGCCCCGTCGGACGGGGTCGGGTGCTGAGCTGGGCGGTGCGATCCACTCGGGGCTCCCCGAAGACGTTGGGCGGACCGGTTCGGCAGTGGCTACCGTAGAGTTACGTCTATTTAACACGCAAAACTCAATATGTAATGCAGGCTTGAGAAACACAAGGGGGTGGGCATGACCGGACGTCCGGGCAGAGCGGGAAGGGCCACGAGGGCGGGGAGCCAGGCGAGCGCCGGCGACCTGCTCGAACTGGTGCGCACGGGCCGGGCCACGACGCGCGGAGCCCTCCAACAGGTGACCGGGCTCTCCCGGGCCACCGTCGGCCAGCGCCTGGACCGGCTCTTCCGCGCGGGCTGGCTGCGCGAGGGCGCGGGCGGCCCGGTGGACTCCCCGCTGGGCGGCCGTCCCTCCATCACCCTGGAGTTCGACGACGCCCACGCGGTCGTCCTCGCCGGGGACCTCGACACCCGGCACGCGCGCGCCGCCGTCCTCACCCTCACCGGCGAGATACTCGCCGAGCACTCCGGCACGCTGGCCGTCGAGGACGGCCCGGACGCCGTCCTGGGCGAGCTGGGCCGCTGGTTCGCGGAGCTGCTGGAGAAGGCGGGGCACGCGGCCGGCGAGGTCTGCGGCATCGGCCTCGCGGTGCCGGGCCCGGTCGACACCGAGACCGGCCGGGTGGTCCAGCCGCCGATCATGCCCGGCTGGGACGGGTACGACATACGCGGCCGGCTGTCCCGCGCCCTGACCGAGCACACCGGCGCCACGGGCGTGCCGGTCCTCGTCGACAACGACGCCAACCTCATGGCGTACGGCGAACAGCGCACCGGGCACCCGGACTGCTCCGCGTTCATGCTGGTCAAGGTGTCGACCGGCATAGGCGCCGGGATGGTGGTGGACGGCGCGGTCTACCGGGGGATCGACGGCGGCGCCGGCGACATCGGGCACATCCGGGTGGGCGCCGACGCGCTGTGCCGGTGCGGGTCCCGCGGCTGTCTGGCCGCGGTCGCCAGCGGCGGCGCGGTGGCCCGCAGGCTCGCCGAGGCCGGAGTGCCGGCCGCGTCCGGCTCGGACGTGCGCGACCTGCTCGCGGCCGGGCACCCCGAGGCCGCGGCGCTGGCCCGCGAGGCCGGGCGCAGCGTCGGGGACGTGCTGGCGACCGTCGTGACGCTGTTCAACCCCGGTGTGCTGATGATCGCCGGGGATCTGGCCGGAACCTCCTTCCTCACCGGGGTGCGGGAACTGCTGTACCAGCGGGCGCTGCCACGCTCCACGGCCCGGCTGGACGTGGTGACCTCGGCGCTCGGCGAACGGGCCGGGCTGGTGGGCGCCGCCGCGATGGTCGTGGAGCACCTGTACGCGCCCGAGCGGGTGGAGGAACGGCTGCTGGCGCTCGGCGTGTGAGGCGGACGGTGTACGAGGCGCCCGGTGGGTGAGGCTGGCGGTGCGCGAGGCGCTCGGCGTGTGAGGCGGGCGGTGGGGGCGGACGGTGTGTGGGGCGGATGACGAGGGTGTTTCGTGTCCGGGGACCCGTCCGCATGGTGAAAACCGGTCGTCTGTGAAAGCGTGATTCTCGCCACCCTTGATAAGGGTTGCGCTCACATGAGCGAATCTTGGGCGACTGCACTTCTCCAAGGGGTGGCACTCAGTGCCACCCCTTGATCGTTCATCGATCGAAATCAGACGTGACGAGAGATGCTCACATGAGCGATATGGTCTGCCTATGGCCCATGTTGTGTTCAAGAAATGAAAACATCAGCTGCTTGACGCTTGCCAAGCTTTGACTTTCGATCCGCTGGCGGACGTCGAGTTACAGGCGCATGACGCACAAGTGGACGTACCCAGGCGCCTTCGATCTGGGTATGTTCCTGCCCGTCAGGGCAGCCACCGCGTCCTCGAGGAGTCGAGACCCGTGTCGGAAAACAAAGAACCCCAGGTAGCCGAGGACGCCACCAGCGTTGAGGCCGTGAAGTTCGTCTACGACTTCACCGAGGGCAACAAGGACCTCAAAGACCTCCTCGGCGGCAAGGGTGCCAACCTCGCCGAGATGACCAACCTGGGCCTTCCGGTCCCCCCGGGCTTCACGATCACCACCGAGGCCTGCAAGACCTACCTCGACAGTGGCGAGGAGCCCGCGGCACTGCGTGACGAGGTGAGTGCACACCTCGCAGCGCTCGAAGCGGCCATGGGCAAGAAGCTCGGCCAGGCCGACGACCCGCTCCTGGTGTCGGTCCGCTCCGGGGCGAAGTTCTCCATGCCCGGCATGATGGACACCGTCCTGAACATCGGCCTCTCCGACAAGTCGGTGCAGGGCCTCGCGCAGCAGTCCGGCGACGAGCGGTTCGCCTGGGACTCCTACCGCCGCCTGATCCAGATGTTCGGCAAGACGGTCCTCGGCGTCGACGGGGAGCTCTTCGAGGACGCGCTGGACAAGGCCAAGGAGGCCAAGAAGGTCACGGTCGACACCGAGCTGGAGGCCGCGGACCTGAAGAAGCTGGTGACCCGGTTCAAGCGGATCGTCAAGACCGAGGCCGGCCGGGACTTCCCGCAGGACCCGCGCGAGCAGATGGACCTCGCCATCAAGGCGGTCTTCGACTCCTGGAACGGCGACCGCGCCAAGCTCTACCGCCGACAGGAGCGCATCCCGCACGACCTGGGCACCGCCGTCAACGTCTGCTCGATGGTCTTCGGCAACCTCGGCCCCGACTCCGGCACCGGTGTCGCCTTCACCCGCGACCCTGCCTCCGGCCACCAGGGCGTCTACGGCGACTACCTCCAGAACGCCCAGGGCGAGGACGTCGTCGCCGGTATCCGCAACACGGTCCCGCTCGCCGAGCTGGAGTCGATCGACAAGAAGTCGTACGACCAGCTCATGCAGATCATGGAGACCCTGGAGAACCACTACAAGGATCTCTGCGACATCGAGTTCACCATCGAGCGCGGCCAGCTGTGGATGCTCCAGACCCGCGTCGGCAAGCGCACCGCGGGCGCGGCCTTCCGGATCGCCACCCAGCTGGTCGACCAGGGCCTCATCGACGAGACCGAGGCGCTCCAGCGGGTCACCGGCGCCCAGCTGGCCCAGCTGATGTTCCCGCGCTTCGACGAGAACGCGAAGGCCGCGCAGGTCGGCCGGGGCATCGCCGCCTCGCCGGGCGCGGCGGTCGGCAAGGCGGTCTTCGACTCGTACACCGCCGTCAAGTGGTCCCGCTCGGGCGAGAAGGTCATCCTGGTCCGCCGCGAGACCAACCCCGACGACCTCGACGGCATGATCGCGGCCGAGGGCATCCTCACCTCGCGCGGCGGCAAGACCTCCCACGCGGCCGTGGTCGCCCGCGGCATGGGCAAGACCTGTGTCTGCGGCGCCGAGGAGCTGGAGGTCGACACCAAGCGCCGCCGGATGACGGTCCCCGGCGGGCACGTCGTCGAGGAGGGCGACGTCATCTCCATCGACGGGTCCAGCGGCAAGGTGTACCTCGGCGAGGTGCCCGTCGTCCCCTCCCCGGTCGTGGAGTACTTCGAGGGCCGGATGCACGCGGGCGCCGACGACGCCGACGAGCTGGTCGAGGCCGTGCACCGGATCATGGCGTTCGCCGACCGCAAGCGCCGGCTGCGGGTGCGCGCCAACGCCGACAACGCCGAGGACGCGCTGCGCGCCCGCCGCTTCGGCGCCCAGGGCATCGGCCTGTGCCGCACCGAGCACATGTTCCTCGGCGACCGGCGCGAGCTGGTGGAGCGGCTGATCCTGGCCGACACGGACGCCGAGCGCGAGGAGTCCCTGAAGGAGCTGCTCCCGCTCCAGAAGCAGGACTTCGTCGAGCTGTTCGAGGCGATGGACGGCCTGCCGGTGACGATCCGTCTCCTGGACCCGCCGCTGCACGAGTTCCTGCCCGACATCACCGAGCTGTCGGTGCGCGTCGCGCTCGCCGAGGCCCGCAAGGACCCGCACGAGAACGAGCTGCGCCTGCTCCAGGCCGTCCACCGGCTGCACGAGCAGAACCCGATGCTGGGCCTGCGCGGGGTGCGTCTCGGCCTGGTCATCCCCGGCCTGTTCACCATGCAGGTACGGGCCATCGCCGAGGCCGCCGCCGAGCGCAGGAACGCCAAGGGCGACCCGCGCGCCGAGATCATGATCCCGCTGGTCGGCACGGTCCAGGAGCTGGAGATCGTCCGCGAGGAGGCCGACCAGGTCATCGCCGAGGTGCAGGCCGCCACCGGTGTCGAGCTGAAGCTGGCCATCGGCACCATGATCGAGCTGCCGCGCGCCGCGCTGACTGCCGGTCAGATCGCCGAGGCGGCGGAGTTCTTCTCCTTCGGCACGAACGACCTCACCCAGACGGTGTGGGGCTTCAGCCGCGACGACGTGGAGGCCTCCTTCTTCACGGCCTACCTGGAGAAGGGCATCTTCGGCGTCAGCCCCTTCGAGACGATCGACAAGGACGGCGTCGGCTCCCTGGTCAAGGCCGCGGCCAAGGCGGGCCGCGACACCCGCCCCGACCTCAAGCTCGGCGTCTGCGGCGAGCACGGCGGCGACCCGGAGTCGGTCCACTTCTTCCACGAGGTGGGACTCGACTACGTCTCCTGCTCCCCGTTCCGCATCCCGGTTGCCCGCCTGGAGGCGGGCCGCGCGGCCACCCAGTCGGCGGGCAGCGACCACCGCTGATCCCACCCCGGATCCGGGCCCGCCGCTCGTCCCCGACCCTCACCGATGAGTGGCGGACCCGGTGCTCGAAAAAGAAGGGGCGACACCCTGTGCGGGGGTGCCGCCCCTTCGGGCATTTCCTGTGCCGACTGTCAAGGTACGTCGCTGACCAGGGAAAACGCCGTTGGCTGACGTTGGCTGACGTTGAGTCCGTGCGAGGCCGTTGTGACCTCGTTGTGCCCTCCGGGTGCGGCTGGGTCCCGTACACGGTCCCCGTCGGCACCGCTTGAGATGGGGTGTTCCAGGGGGAGGCACCGTGGGGCACCAGGCTGATCGCGAGACTGCGCGACCAAGGGTCCGTGCGGCGACGCCAGGACTCGACGCGTCACCGACCCCGCACCCGACAACACTGTCACCCGAATGGCCCAACATGACGTGCCACCCATATGGGTGAAGATCAAGCTGGCTAGTGCCCCAACCGAGGCAATCTGTGAAAGGCGAACCAAATGCGCATTCGACGAATCCTCGCCGCAGTCTTCGCCACGGCAGCCCTCGCCGGACTCGGCCTCACAGGCGCCGCCACCGCCACCGCCGCCGGCGGCGTCACTTCGGCCAGCGTCACCCCGGCCAGCGTCACCCCGGGTGAGTGCACGGACGGCGGCGGAATGATCGATCGGTCGACGCCCGTGCTCCCGACCTGCAGGGGCGGCAAGTACGACGGGCGGACGGTCGACTAAACCCCACTAGGGCCCGTTGTGAAAGTGGATCGGCGCCCCGCAGCCACGCGTTGCGGGGCGCTCCCTCGCGAGCGTTCCCCCTTGGCTGACAGCTCAACGTACCTGGGAGGCGTGACGATCGCACACGGGCCCGGCGAGGTCGGCGGGAGCGGCTTTGGGCCGGAGCTGCCGTGGGGCGGGAGATCGGGGCCCGTACGGTGGTCGCGAATCGGGCAGTCTCTGGACCTGCCCGCAATAGCCCGATGTGGGCCCCGATCTTCGAGGCTCGCCCCATGGTGGCTGCCTAATCCATTGTTGAGAGCGTCCCGCTGGGGCCCTTATCCCCAAGGACGTTCGAGTGCCGGATCGTGACATCTAGTGGCTGCCGGGCGGGCAACGCCTCGCTTTAGACAGGTGCGCGGTCTTGGTACTCATGTTGGTGGCGGTCGTGATGCCCGCATCGACCAGCACTGCTTTCGTGAACTCGATGTTTTCACCGGGCTGCCGAAGGCGCCGACGCCGACGGCGGTGCCACCGCAGAGGCGGTCGGACTGCTGCTACTGCAACCCGCAAGGAGGAACACACAGGCCAGGGCGCTGATCGCGGACAGGCGCTTCACGTGCGGGATCCTGGCACACCCTCCCCCCCGCAGCACCACGGCCATCAATTGCTCATGCATCCTCATCCGGGCACGCACACGACAAAGAGACACTGCATGGTCAAGCCGACGGCTCGCGACGCCGAGGCGGGTGCGTGTCCGCTGCCCGGGCCCGGGGGCCGTGGTCCCGGATGCGGAGGTCGCGGGGCGGACACATGCTGGTCCGGGGTGCTGTCCGTGCCGGCCGTGCGAGGCGCACCTCGTCGGACATGCACGCCAGTGGCGACGTCGAGGCGGGAAAGACGTGGCGGAACCAGAGATCGACTACGCGGCGGTGTTCCAGGCCCTTCCCGGAGCGGTGGCACTGCTGACCCCGCAGCTGGTCTACGTGGACGCCAACGACGCGTTCCTGCGCACGGTGGGCCGCACCCGCGAGCAGATCATCGGCAACTACCTCCCCGACGACTTCCGCGACGATCCGGACGCCCCGGTCGCGGCCCTCACGTCCAGGGTCCAGGCGTCGCTGATGCGGGCGGCGGAGACCGGCGAGTGCGACACCATGGCGCTGCGGCACACCGAGGTGGAGGACCCCGAGCGGCCCGGGGCACGGACCGACCGGTACTGGACCCAGATCAACATTCCCGTCTTCGGTCCGGACGGGCGGGTGGCCCTGCTGCTGCACCGGGTGGAGGAGGTCACCGAGTTCATCCGCGCCCGTGAAGTCGCGCTGTCCCTGCAGACGGCCATGCTGCCCGTTCCCCGCCCGGTCGGCCGCCACCATGCGGCCGTGCGCTACCGGCCCGCCGCCGCGGCGCTGAGCGTGGCCGGGGACTGGTACGACCTCATCGACCGGCCGGGCGACCGCATTGCCGTCGCCGTCGGAGATGTCGTCGGTCATGGCCTGCCCGCGGCCGGCGTCATGGGACAGCTGCGCAGTGCCCTCAGCGCGGCCTGCCTCGTCTCCGAGAACCCCGCCCGCGCCCTGGAGGTCCTGGGACTGTACGCCCGGACCATCGACGGCGCCGAGAACACCACGGTGGCCACGGCATTCGTCGACTGGGAGACCCACACCATCACCTACAGCAGCGCCGGTCACCTCCCGCCGGCCCTCGCCCGGGCGGACGGGAGCGTCGAGTTCCTGGACCGGGCCACCGACCCCCCGCTCGCCGCCCGCCCCCGGCACGCCTCCCGGATCCAGGCCGCCGTGGCCTTCCACGAGGGCGACGTCCTCGTCCTCTACACCGACGGTCTGATCGAACGCCGCCGCGAGGACATCGACGTCGGCCTCGACCGGCTCGCCGGTTCCCTGGCCCGGCACCACACGGACGACTGCGAGAGCCTCGCCGACGCCGTGCTCGGCGACCTGCTCCCGCCCGGCGACGCCACCGACGACACCGCCCTGGTCATCGTGCGCCTGTGAACCCGGCCCGCCGACTCGGCGGACGGTCCGTCAGCAGTGGATGCGCAGGCGGACGACGATGACGTCCGGAGGCAGGTCGTCCAGGTAGGCGTTGGCGAAATCGAGGTAGTCGTCCCTGGTGCCGTAGATCCACGCTCCGTCCAGCGTGAGCAGCCACTCCCTGGGGATCACCTGCTCGGGCTGCCACTGCCTGAACGGGAGCATGCAGACCTCGTCCGGGTCGAGCGTCGCGGCCAGTCGTGCGGCGCGGGCGCGCATGCCGTCGAAGTCGAGCAGGCCGCGCGGGCCCCCGTAACACCGGCCGTGCGTCTCGGGACGTGACGCGTCGTCGGCGTCCAGCGGGCCCCGGACGAGGCGGGGGTCGTCCTCGTGGCCGGGGAGCACGTCGAACTCGTCGCCCTCCCGGCCCAGCCACCACTGGTCCCACTCGCCCTGGTACGGCTCGTGGTCGCCGTTCATGTCGAAGGGGGCCATGGCCTCCTCGATCGCGGGCCGCAGGCGCCCGTGCGCCTCCGGCGGCAGGCAGACCGTGACCATCTCTTTCGCCATGGGATCCGTTCCTCCGATTCGAGCGAACCGCATCCTGGCACGGAGCGGGCCGGCCGGGCGCCCGGTTTTCTGTGTGTGCCGGATGCGTGCATGACCGTATGGCAAGGGCGAATTCATTGATTAATGTCACAGGTCGGGAAATCCACGCAAAGCGGACATAGCGCTATTTGTTGGTCGGTTTGGTCTTGTTCGTCCCTGTAGCGTCGCCTTCGTTCCCCGCGTCTCGCGCAGCCGTCGCCGACTCCGTGCGCGCTGCCGCCGCGACCGCAACACCGAGCAGGACGGAACCTCCATGCCCGCATCGCGCATACCCCGCCTCGCCCGGCGGGGACTGGCCGCGGCCATGACCGCCGGGACGGCCCTCGCCGCGTTCGCCACCGCCACCCCGGCGCAGGCGAGCACGGGCGGCGCGTCCGTCGGCGGCTCGCCCGTGACATGCACCTCGCAGCGGCCGGGGCTCGCGGACCGGCTGTCGCAGGACCTCGCCGCCGCGCTCCGCGGACGCCAGGGCTCCACCGCGCTCGCCCTCTACGACCGCGCCACCGGGACCTCGTGCGCCTTCCGGGCCCACGCGGCCTTCGACTCGGCGAGCGTGGTCAAGGTCACGGTGCTCGGGGCCCTGCTGCGGCAGACGGCGGACGAGCACCGCGCCCTGACGTCCCGCGAGGTGGAGCTGACCACCGCGATGATCACCAAGTCGGACAACGACGCGACCAACGCCCTGTGGCACCAGCTCGGGACGGCCGGCGTCCAGCGCTTCCTGACCCTGGCCGGCATGCGGGACACCGTGCCCGCGCCGAACGGCCACTGGGGGCGTACTCAGATCACGGCCGCCGACCAGCTGACCCTGCTCCGGCTGCTCACCTCGGACAACGCGGTCCTCGGCCCCGGCGCCCGCGCCTACGCGCTGCGCCTGATGAGCCAGGTGATTCCCGAGCAGCGCTGGGGAGCCCCGGCCGGGGCTCCCACGACCGCGACGGTGCACGTCAAGAACGGCTGGCTGCCGGACGCCACCGACGGCTGGCGGGTGAACAGCGTCGGCGCCTTCACCGGCGGCGGCCACGACTACGCGATGGCCGTGCTCTCGGACGGCAGCCGGACGATGGCCGACGGCGTCGCCACCCTCGAAGCCGCCGCCCGGGTCGTCAACCGGGACCTGAACACGCCCGCCGCCGTCTGACCCGGCCCGGCCCGGCCTACCCTGCCGAGCCGCTCTCCGCGGGCCGCCCTAGGGTGGAGGTCCTGGCAGACCCGTGGAGGGAAGAAGTCATGTCCGGCTGGAGCGCGCACGACATACCCGGCCTGGGCGGCCGTACCGCGGTCGTCACCGGAGCCAACAGCGGGCTCGGGTACGTCACCGCGCGCGAGCTGGCGCGCCACGGCGCCCGGGTGGTCGTGGCCTGCCGGAGCGAGCCGCGGGGACGGGCCGCGGTGGACCAGATCGGCGCCGAAGTGCCGGGTGCCGAGGTGGAGTTCGCCCGGCTGGACCTCGGCGACCTGGCGTCCGTACGGGAGTTCGCGGCCCGCTTCCCGTACGAGCGGCTCGATCTGCTGGTGAACAACGCCGGGGTGATGGCGCTGCCGTACGGGACGACGGCCGACGGGTTCGAGACCCAGTTCGGGGTCAACCACCTCGGGCACTTCGCCCTCACGGGGCTGCTGCTGCCGGCGCTCCTCGCCGCCCCCGGCGCCCGGGTCGTGACCGTCTCCAGCATGATGCACGCGCTCGCGAACATCGACATCGACGACCTCAACAGCGAGCACGGATACCGGCGTTGGATCGTCTACGCCCGCTCCAAGACCGCCAACCTGCTCTTCACCCACGAACTGGCGCGCAGGCTCGCGGCGGCCGGCTCGGACACGGTCGCCGCGGCGGCCCACCCCGGGTACGCGGCCACCAACCTCCAGACCGCCGGTCCGCGCGCGGAGGGCCGCCGGGGCGCCGAGCGGCTGATGGAGCTGGGCAACCGCATCATCGCCCAGCCGGCCGAGGCGGGCGCGCTGCCCAGCCTGTACGCCGCCACCGCGCCCGGCGTACGGCCCGACTCCTTCACCGGCCCGTCCTTCGCGATGTGGCGCGGGGCGCCCGCACCGTCGCGACGGGCCTCCTGGACCCGCGACGACCGGGTGAGCGAGCGCCTGTGGGCCGCGTCCGAGGAGCTCACGGGGGTGACGTACGAGGGGCTCAAGCCCTGACGGCCGCCGAGTGGCCCCAGCTCCGACCGCCGAGAGACTGAAGTCCTGACGGGCGCGAGGGGCTAGGGGCTCAGGCGGCCTGTACCTCGTACGTCGCCACCCGTACCGTCTCGTCGTCCAGGCACTGCCCGGTCACCAGGTCGAAGCGCTGCTTGAGCAGGGGAGAGGCGACGAACGGGCGGCCCCGGTGGGTGCCGGTCAGCCCGCGGGACAGGACGGCCGCGCCGCTGAACGGATCGCGGTTGTCGATGCCGTACAGCGTTCCGGACCGGTCGCGGAACAGGGCGACCTGGCGGCCGTCGGGCAGCAGCGCGGCCAGGCCCCGGCCGGGGGTCAGCGCGGTCAGGTCGCAGACCGTGAACCAGGAGTCCGCAAGGCGCAGCCGGACCTTCAGGGCGGTCGTCTCGGGTGCCAGGGTCATCGCGGGGCACTTCCTTCCAGGGGGCGCGTGCCGATGGTCAACAGCGGCAGGTCGGGCTTGATCTGGTCGCGCTCGGGGACGAAGCCGACGACCGGGTCGGGAGTGTCGGGCGCGTTGACGAACGACACGAACCGGCTGAGCTTCTCGGGGTCGTCGATGGTCTCGGCCCACTCGTCGCGGTAGGCCGAGACGTGGGCGGCCATCAGCGACTCCAGTTCCTCGCAGATGCCGAGGGAGTCCTCCACCACCACGTCCCGGACGTGGTCCAGGCCGCCCGGGATCCGCTCCAGCCAGGTCGAGGTGCGCTCAAGGCGGTCCGCGGTGCGGATGTAGAACATCAGGAACCGGTCGATCAGCCGCACCAGTCCGTCGTCGGACAGGTCCTGGGCGAGCAGGTCCGCGTGGCGCGGGGTGGCGCCGCCGTTGCCGCCGACGTACAGGTTCCAGCCGTTGGAGGTGGCGATGATGCCGAAGTCCTTCGACTGGGCCTCCGCGCACTCGCGGGCACAGCCCGACACCGCCGACTTGAGCTTGTGCGGCGACCGCAGGCCCCGGTAGCGCAGCTCCAGGTCGATCGCCATACGGACCGAGTCCTGGACTCCGTAACGGCACCAGGTCTGTCCCACGCAGGACTTGACCGTGCGCAGCGACTTGCCGTACGCGTGCCCCGACTCGAAGCCGGCGTCCACCAGCCGGGCCCAGATCAGCGGGAGCTGTTCGACGCGGGCGCCGAACATGTCGATGCGCTGCCCGCCGGTGATCTTCGTGTAGAGCCCGAAGTCGCGGGCCACCTCGCCGATCACGATGAGCTTCTCGGGGGTGATCTCGCCGCCCGGGATGCGCGGCACGACCGAGTACGAGCCGTTCTTCTGGAGGTTGGCGAGGAAGTGGTCGTTGGTGTCCTGGAGGGCCGCCTGCTCGCCGTCCAGGACGTAGCCGTGCGCGCCGATCGTCGGGGCGAGGGAGGCGATGATCGAGCCGACCGTGGGCTTGCAGATCTCGCAGCCGTCGCCGCCCCGGGCGTCCGGGCGGCCGTGGCGGTCCAGCAGCTCCCGGTAGGAGGTGACGCGCAGGGCGAGGACGATCTCGTAGAGCTCCTCGCGGGACTGGGCGAAGCAGCCGCACAGGCCCTTGTCGACCTCGACGCCGTTCGCCTCCAGCTCGGCGGTGACGAGCTGGCTCAGCACCTTCACGCAACTGCCGCAGCCCGTACCGGCCTTGGTGCACTTCTTCACCTCGGGCACGGTCGTGCAGGAGTGCTCCGTGACCGCGCCGCGGATCGTGCCCTTGGTGACGTTGTGGCAGGAGCAGACGACGGCCTCGTCCGGCAGCGCGGACGGGCCCAGCTGGACGGGACCCCCGGCACCGGCCGGCAGCACCAGCTGCTCGGGGGCGACGGGCGGGACCGAGCCGGTGAACGCGCGCAGGGTGCCGTACGCCTCCGCGTCGCCGACCAGGATGCCGCCCAGCAGCGTGCCGTCCCGGCCGATGACCAGCTTCTTGTACAGGCCCGCCCGGGCGTCCGAGTAGACGACGTCCAGACAGTCGGCGGCGGTGCCGTGCGCGTCGCCGAAGGAGGCCACGTCCACGCCGAGCAGCTTCAGCTTGGTGGACAGGTCGGCACCGGTGAACGACGGCTGCCCGGCCTCGCCGGCAGCCCCGGCAGCGGCGTCGGCGGCGATCGCGGCGGCCGCCGTCTCCGCCTGTTCGTAGCCGGGGGCGACCAGGCCGTACACCCGGCCGTCCGCCGCCAGCGCGCACTCCCCGATCGCGAACACCCGCGCGTCGCCGACCGTACGGCACCGCTCGTCGACCGCGATGCCGCCGCGCTCGCCGACCGTCAGTCCGCAGGCGCGGGCCAGCTGGTCGCGGGGGCGGACACCGGCGGAGAACACCACCATGTCGGTGGCGAGTTCGGAGCCGTCGGACAGCTTCATACCGGTGACCGCGCCGTCCTCGCCGACCACGATCTCCTGCGTGCCCACCCCGGTGTGGACGGACAGGCCCATCTCCTCGATGGTGCGCAACAGCGCGGCGCCGCCGCCCTCGTCGACCTGTACGGGCATCAGGCGCGGCGCGAACTCCACGATGTGGCTGGTGAGTCCGAGGCCCTTCAGCGCGCCCGCCGCCTCCAGGCCCAGCAGCCCGCCGCCGACCACCGCACCCGTCGTCGCCCTGGCCCGCGCGTACTCCTCGATGGCGAGCAGGTCCTCGATCGTGCGGTAGACGAAGCAGCCCTCGGCGTCCTTGTGGGGGACCGGCGGCACGAACGGGTACGAGCCCGTGGCCAGGACGAGGATGTCGTAGCCGACAAAGAGACCGGAGCGGGCCGTCACCGTGCGCGCGGCGCGGTCGATCGTCTCCGCCGGGTCGCCGATGTGCAGCTCGATGCCGTGCTCGCGGATGAACCCCATGTCGGTCATGGAGAGGTCCTCGGCGGTCCGCCCCGAGAAGTACGAGGTCAGCGCGACCCGGTCGTACGCCGGGCGCGGCTCCTCGCACAGCACGACCACCCGGTGCGTGGCGGTCAGGCCGCGTTCGGCGAGCGCTTCGAGGAAGCGCTGGCCGACCATGCCGTGGCCGACGAGCACGATCGTGGGGCGGGACCGGCCCCCGACACTTGCGGTCGTGGACATCAGGAGCCTCCATCGTTGGGGAGCAGGTGGAGTGGGCGGGGCGGGTGCAGCGGGTGGGACAGCGGCGGCGGATCCGAGGCTGTGCCGCTGTGTCCAGCAGCGTGCGGGGCCGGTGTTTCCCTGCCGCATCACCTCTGTTTCCCGAGAGGAACGCTGCCCTCAGCGAGGGACGGCCCGGGGTGTGAGGGTTCGCGGGCGGAGGACAGGTGGCCCGGTGGGAGGCGGCCGGTGGCCCGGCGAGGGGCGGATCGGTGGCCGGGCGGGAGACGGCCCGGTGGGCCGGTGGGCCGGTGGGGGCGGGCGGCAGGTCCGGCGGGCAGCGAGGTCCGTGTGGGGTGCACCGGTCCGTGCCTTAGGGTCGCGGTCATGCCCGACATACCGCTGACCACGCTCGCCCTCCTGTGCCTCGCCGCCCTCGCGGCCGGCTGGATCGACGCGGTGGTGGGCGGGGGCGGGCTCCTGCTGCTGCCCACGCTGCTGCTCGGGCTGCCGGCGAGCACCCCGGCGGCGTACGCGCTGGGCACCAACAAGGCGGTCGCGATCGTCGGCACGTCCGCGGCGGCGGTGACCTACGTCCGCAGGACCCCGGTGGACGTGCGCCTGGCCGTACGCATCGGTCTGACCGCGCTCGCCGGGTCCTCGGCCGGGGCGTTCTTCGCGGCCGGGATGAGCACCGAGGTGCTCAAGCCGGTGATCATGGTGGTGCTGCTCGGTGTCGCGGCCTTCGTGATCCTGCGCCCCGCCTTCGGCACCGCCCCGGCGCCCGGCCCGGTCGGCCGCCGTCGCGTCCTCGCCGCGATCGGCCTCGCCGGCCTGGGCATCGGCTTCTACGACGGGTTCATCGGCCCCGGCACCGGTACGTTCCTGGTGCTCGCCCTCACCGCCGTACTGCACCTCGACCTGGTGACGGCCTCCGCCAACGCGAAGATCGTCAACTGCTGCACCAACGCGGGCGCCCTCGCGATGTTCGCCTGGCAGGGCACGGTGCTGTGGCAGCCGGCCGCGCTCATGGCCGTCTTCAACCTGGCCGGCGGCACCCTCGGCGCCCGCACGGCCCTGAAGAAGGGCAGCGGCTTCGTCCGGGTCGTGCTGCTGACGGTCGTGCTGGCACTGGTGGCGAACCTGGCGTACACGCAGTGGGTGGCCTGACGGGCGGCGATCGCCCCACGGTCCCACGGCCGGCGGCGGCCGCCCCACGGTCCCACGGCCGGCGGCCGCCGCCGGTGTCCCGTGCCGAAATCCGTTGCCGGTCCGGCCGGGGTTTCCCCTACGGTGACCCGATGACCACCCAAGTGATCGTGCTGAACGGCGGTTCCAGCTCGGGCAAGACCGGGCTCGCCCGGTGTCTCCAGGCCGTGCTGCCGCAGCCGTGGCTGGCCTTCGGGATCGACGCGCTGGTCGACGCGCTGCCCGCGTCCCTGAAGGCGTCGGACGCCGGGATCGACTTCGCCCCGGACGGCGGCGTGGACGTCGGGCCGCTGTTCCGGGAACTGGAGGCGGCCTGGATGGCGGGGATCGCCGCGACGGTACGGGCGGGCGCCCGGGTCGTCGTCGACGATGTCTTCCTCGGCGGGGCCGCCTCGCAGGACCGGTGGCGCAAGGCCCTCGACGGGCTGGACGTGCTGTGGGTCGGCGTCCGCTGCGCCGCCGAGGTCGCCGCGGGCCGCGAGACGGCCCGGGGGGACCGGGTCCCGGGCATGGCCGCGGCCCAGGCGGAAGCCGTGCATCAGGGCGTGCTCTACGACCTGGAGGTGGACACCTCCCGCACCGAGTCCCTGGCCTGTGCGCGGACCATCGCCGCCCGGGTGGACCGGGAGCCGTCCGGGCTCAGCGGCTGTCGGTGAGGTGGGCGAAGACGACCACGTTCCCCTGGTACCCGGTGCTGCGCGAGTAGCCGCCACCGCAGGTGATCACCCGCAGCTCGGGGCGCGCCGAGGCCCCGTAGACCTTCTCGTCGGGGAAGTCCTTCGCCTCGTAGACCTCGACCGCGTCGACCGTGAAGAGCGCGACACTGCCGTCGCGCCGGTCCACCTCGATGGCGCTGCCCTTGCGCAGGGCGCCTAGGTCGTAGAAGACGGCGGGTCCTTCGGTGTTGTCGACGTGGCCCGCCACGATCGCGGTGCCGGTCTCGCCCGGGGTGGTGCCCGCCTCGTACCAGCCGGCGAGGTTCTTGTTCGCGGCGGGCGGGACGTCGAGGCTGCCGGTGCTCGTCAGGCCGAGCCCCGTCAGCGGGGCGTTCACGCGGATCGACGGTATGTGTATCCGGACGGGCGGGGACGGCGGCAGCGCGGGGGCGGCGGCGCGTTCGCCGCCCGGGTCGGCGTGCGCCTGCGCGGCGGAGGGCTGCGGCGGGGCGTGGATGCCGATCGGACCGCGCAGCAGCAGCACGCCCGAGCAGAGCGCGGCGGCGGTGACGGTGGCTATGGCGGTGTTCCCGACTCTGGGCATGCCTGCCTCCTCTTCTCCTTCTCCTCCCCGGAAGCCCCTTCCTCTCCCTCTCCCCGGGAAGTCGGATCCCCGGGAAGTCGGTCCCCTGGGAAGTCGGCTTCTCTCCGGGAAGCCAGGCCCCGTGCCCCCTCCGGGCCGCGAGGGGCGTCGGGCCCGGAGGGGAGGGGACATGCGGTACCGGCGGACGGACGGCGGAGGGTGTCCGTCAGATCCCGTCGCCTCTCGCCCGGCGATGCAGGAGCCAGGTACCGCCCGCGGCGGCCACGGCGAGCGCCGTCAAGCCTGCCGCGGTCTGTACGGGGTCGGGGCCGAGTGCGCCGCCGACCCCCGTCTTCACGCTTCCCTTCGGTTGCACCTGCCCGGACAGGGCGGTCAGGGTGACGTGCAGGTCGCCCGTCACCCGCAGGCTGCCCTCGGCGCAGGCCGCGACGATCTCGTACGTTCCCGGCTGCGCGCTCGGCGGGACCCGGAACTGTCCGATCGCGTCGTTCTCGTGGGTGCTGGGCGCCAGCGTGAACCGCCCGGCACCCACCGCGCTGGCGTCCCCCGCCGCCGAACCGCCTTTGCCGCACGCCGCGGTGTTCACCGTGACCTGCCCGCCCGGCTCGGTGGTGGACGGGTACACCTCCAGGCTGCCGGTGGCACCGCCGTAGGCGGGCGCGGCCACCGCGCCCGCGGCGACGACGGCGAGCGCGGTGCCGGCCAGCAGACGGGCGGTACGTCGCATCGGTGCTCCCTCGGCTCATGGAGGGGCCACGGCCCGCGACACCCTCGAGTGCCGCTGCGTCGGTCGTGCCCCGCTTCTCCGAGGTAAGTGGCAGTGGCCCCGGACCGCTTCCTGAGGGATCGTCAGAATTGCGGTGAACGGGTGTCGCACGGGCCCGGCGCGCAGTGCAGACCGCCACTGTTTCGGCAGGTCAGAGGGCATGCGGCGATGCGTGGACGAAGAACCGCGAAGGATGTACGGCGGAGGGACGAACGGGTGAGCACGACCGGGGCCGGTGCCCCGAAGGGACCGGCCCCGGCCGCGTCAGCCGTATGGTCGGCTCACGCTCACCGCGTTCGCCGCGTGGTCAGCTCACGCTCACCGCGCTCCAGGCCGCGGCCACCGCCGCGTACTCCGTGCTGCTCGCGCCGTAGAGGTCCCGCGCCGCGTTCAGGGTCGCCGTACGGGCGCCCGCGTACTTCGTCGACGACGTCATGTAGACCGTCAGCGCGCGGTACCAGATCGCGCCCAGCTTGTCGCGGCCGATACCGGTGACCGTCGAGCCGTTGCAGGTGGGCGAGTTGTAGCTGACGCCGTTGACGGTCCGTGCGCCGCTGCCCTCCGCCAGGAGGTAAGCGAAGTGGTTGGCGACGCCCGAGGAGTAGTGCACGTCGAGGTTGCCGACCGAGGAACTCCAGCAGTCCGCGGAGCTGCCGTCCTTCGAGGGCTGGTCCATGAAGCGCAGCGCCGCCTTGCCGAAGCCGGGCCGGACGATCTTCTCGCCGATCAGGTAGTCGCCCGGGTCCGAGGCGTTGTTCGCGTACCACTCCACCAGGGTGCCGAGGATGTCGGAGGTCGCCTCGTTCAGGCCGCCCGGCTCGCCGGAGTAGGTCAGCGCGGCCGTCTTGGACGTGACGCCGTGCGACATCTCGTGGCCCGCCACGTCCAGCGCGACCAGCGGGCCGAACGTCGTCCCGTCACCGTCGCCGTACGTCATGCAGAAGCAACTGTCGTCCCAGAAGGCGTTGTTGTAGCTGTTGCCGTAGTGGACGCGGTTGTACGAGCCCTTGCCGTCACCGGCGATGCCGTTGCGGCCGTGGACGTTCTTGTAGTAGTCCCAGGTCTCATTGGTGCCGTACTGGGCGTCCACCGCGGCCGAGGAGCGGTCCGAAGTCGCCCCCGTTCCCCAGTGGTTGTCGGTGTCCGTGAAGACCGTCGCGGGCGCCCGGCTGAAGCAGATGCCGAAGATGCACAGGTCGGTCTTGTTGGCGGCGTCACCCGTGTACGTGTTGCCGCGGGTCGCGTCCTTGAGCTGGTACGCCGATCCCGACAGCGTCGTCTCCAGCGGCACCGTGCCGCCGTACAGCGACTGCCCGTCGCCCGTCGCGGTCTCGATGCTGTCCCAGGCGTCGATCCGGGCGCCGGTGCGGGCGTCGGTCAGCACCGTGCGGGCCACCGGGTTGCCGAGCGTGTCGAGGGCGGCCACGTCGGTGCGCCAGGCGAGCCGCGGGCTGCCGTGCAGCGCGTCGACGACCAGTTGCGGCTTTGCCGTGACCTTGCGCAGGGTCTGGCCGAGATGGGCGGCGCGCAGCGCGCTCGCCGCGGAGTCGGCGGCCTTCGGGGCGGACAGGGCGGGGGTGATCGAGGGCAGGTCGAGGGTGCCCCCGGTCGCCCGGTCCGTGCTGCGGTACGTCCCGTCCGGGGCCAGGTGGACCACGAAGTCGCCGCCCAGGACGGGGAGTTCGCGGTAGGTGCGGTCGTAGCGGATGTGCTGCGCACCGTTCTTGTCGATGATCACGTCGCGGACCCGGGTGTGCTGGACGGAGGTCAGGCCGAGGGCGTCCGCCCGGTCGGCGACGACCGTCGCGGCGTTGCGGAGCGCGGTGGCCCTGTTCGGTCTGTCGGCCGCGTCGGCGGCGGGGGAGAGCGCGGCGGCCAGCAGGGTGGCGGTGGTGGCCACCACGCCGGCGGCGGCGAGACGGCGGGACCTGCGAACCGAGCTGACGTACTGCCGTATCCGACTCATCGGTCTCCTCGGAAAGGCGCCATCGGGCGCGTGGGGGGCGCTGGATGTGCTCCGCAAGATTTAAGGGGGCATGACATGTCATGTCCATAGCCCTATCGGGAGGAGATGTGAGGGCTGAGAATCGTTTCTGCAACGCTGCGACGGCGTGGCTGTACAGGTGGGAGACCGAGTGAGCGTGCGGGAGCAACTTCCCTTCTTCGTCTACGGGACGCTCCGGCCCGGTGGGCGCTATCACGACGCCTACCTGCGCGGCCGGACCCGTTCCGCGCACCCGGCCCGGCTCGCGGGCGCGGTGCTGTACGACGGACCCGGATACCCGTACGCCGTGGAGGAGCCCGGGGGCGGCGGGGTGCTCGGGGAACTGGTCACCGTGCCGGTGGACGCGTACGACGAACTGCTGGCCGAGCTGGACCGGCTGGAGGAGTACGTCCCCGGCGATCCGCGCAGCCTCTACCTGCGCGTCGAGCGCGAGGTCGGCCGGGACGCCGACGGCGCGGCCGTGCGCGCCTGGGTGTACGTCGCCGCCCCGGCGGTCGCCGAGCGCCTGCGGGCGGACGGCAGGATCGTCGAGGGCGGCGACTGGCGGGCGCATCGCTGACCCGGCCGGCGGTGCGGGTCACCGGCCGGCGCTCCGGGTCACCGGGCGGCGGTCAGGGCCCGTCGTACCCCCGGCTCCTCGGGGCCGAGGAAGTGCGGGTCCGGCTCGAACAGCACGTCCAGCGCGGCCTTGCCCGCCGCGAAGACCTCCCGGGTGCCGCCGTAGTACCAGGTCACGTCGTGCTTGTCGTCGACCCCGACGCCGTACGACCGCACACCCGCCGCCTCGCACAGGGCGACCGCCCGCCGGATGTGGAAGCCCTGGCTGATCAGTACCGCCCGGTCCACGCCGAAGATCTTCCTGGCGCGGACGCAGGAGTCCCAGGTGTCGAAGCCCGCGTAGTCGCTGACGATCCGCGCGTCGGGCACGCCGTGCTTCGTCAGGTAGGCGCGCATCGCGTCCGGCTCGTCGTAGTCCTCGCGGCTGTTGTCGCCGGTGACGAGGACGACCTCGATCCGGCCGGCGCGGTAGAGGGTGGCCGCCGCGTCGAGGCGGTGCGCGAGGTACGGCGATGGCTCGCCGTCCCACAGACCCGCGCCGAAGACGACCGCGACGTCCGTGCGGGGCGCGTCGGCCGTGGTGCGCAGCCGGTCGCCGGTCGAGACGTACAGCCAGGTGATCGGGGTCAGCGCGAGGACGCACCCGGCCATCACGGCCTGCACCGCGCGCCGCCGGCCCGCGCGGGTGCGCGGCAGACGAGGTCGGCCCAGCTTCGGTCGGCGCATCGGACGGTCCCTTCCCAGGTGGCCGCGGCGGGGCGCCGTGGCCGCTCTCGACCATGAAGGACGCGGACCGCGGGGTCCGGGTTCGCCGCCCACGGTGTGAGCGGACTCACGTTCGATGCCGTCGCCGCAGGTCACGGTACCTCACACACCCCGGGCGCCCTGCCGTGAACCCATGGAAAAAACCCGTCACCCCCATGCAACGGGAAGGCAATGTCCGGCCGCCACGATCGGTTCATGACGGTGTCGCTCTCTCTCCCCGACGGGTCCGGCCCCCGCCGCCCCGGCAGCCCGCTGCCGG